>JBEENC010000014.1:0-13878 GCA_041192285.1 Actinomycetota bacterium | reverse complement strand
GGCGGTCAAGCTCGCCGGGCGTGAAGGTTGGATGGGTGGCACTACTCCACCAGAGGCTTGCTTCTGCCTGATTTCCCACGGCAACATCTTAGATGTCACAGGAAAATAACTACACTTTTTTGCCCCTAGGGCGTAATCTCGCCCCATGGAAAAATTGAGTAACTTCATAAATGGCAAGAGCGTTGAATCAAAATCTGGCAAGACAAGAGATTTAGTTAACCCAGCAACTGGACAAGTTTTTGCTACTGCGCCAAATTCAAATGCCGCAGATGTAGACATGGCGATGAAAGCCGCAGCCGATGCATTTCCTATCTGGCGTGATTCCACACCCTCTGAGCGCCAACGCGCCTTATTAAAAATTGCTGATGTGATTGAATCTCGTTCGGAAGAACTCGTAAAAATCGAAAGCCAAAATACGGGTAAGCCCATCGGAATTACTACATCAGAGGAAATCCCACCGCTTCTAGATCAAATTAGATTCTTTGCAGGTGCTGCGCGAAATCTTGAAGGAAAATCTGCTGCCGAATATATGCGTGGAATGACTTCATTTGTTCGTCGCGAACCAATTGGAGTCTGCGCGCAAGTAACGCCGTGGAACTATCCAATGATGATGGCAGTATGGAAATGGGCACCTGCAATTGCAGCAGGAAACACAGTAGTACTTAAGCCAAGTGATACAACGCCGGTTTCTACTGTATGGATGGCGCAAGTAATGAATGAATTCTTACCTGCAGGTGTTATCAATGTGATTTGTGGAGAGCGTGAAACAGGGGCAGCCCTTGTAGATCACCCAACTCCTGCAATGGTTTCAATTACTGGTTCAGTTCGCGCAGGTATGGAAGTTGCAGGCGCTGCAGCAAAACAACTCAAGCGCGTTCACCTCGAATTAGGTGGAAAGGCACCTGTAATTGTTTTCAATGATGCAGATTTGCCTGCGGCAGCAGAAGCAATTGCGTTGGCTGGTTACTTTAACTCTGGCCAAGATTGCACAGCCGCCACTCGCGTGATTGTGCAAGAGGGCGTCTATGAAGAATTCGTTGGATTACTTGCAGATCAAGCAAAGAACAACATCGCAATCGGAATGCCTGATCAAGATGTATTAGTTGGTCCAGTAAATAATGTGAATCAACTCAAGCGAATTGTTGGGTTCCTAGAACGCACGCCATCTCACGCACGCGTCATGGCGGGTGGAGCTCAATTAGATCAGCCTGGATTCTTCTTTGCCCCCACTGTTGTGGCAGATCTCAAGCAAGATGATGAGATGATTCAAAGTGAAATCTTTGGACCAGTTATTACGGTTCAGAAGTTTAAAGATGAAGCCCAAGCCATTGCTATGGGAAATGGCGTTGATTACGGCTTGGCATCTAGTGTCTGGACCAAGGATCACGGCCGCGCGATGCGCATGTCTAAGGCGCTGGATTTCGGAGTTGTCTGGATCAATACACATATTCCGATGGTCTCTGAAATGCCGCATGGAGGCTTCAAGCGCTCAGGCTATGGAAAAGATCTTTCGCAATATGGCTTCGAGGATTACACCCGAATTAAGCATGTTATGACTAATCTAGGCGCATAAGTCCAAACCCGAACTAAGGCCACAAAGGAGCAACCCAGCATGGAAGCAAAGCGTTCACTCTCACCAGAAGCACGTTCAATAATTAATTCACAAATGTCACGTCGTGCATTGATTGCCGGCGCTGGTGGTCTTGGTGCAGCTGGGTTACTTACAGCCTGCGGTGGGTCATCATCAGGTGGCAGCGCAGAAGAAGCAGTGCGTTGGGCAAACTGGACACTTTATTTAGATTACGACTCAGAGGCACAGTCATATCCAACACTTGAAAAATTTATTGCAGACTCTGGAATTAGCGTTGATTACAAAGAAGATTACAACGACAACGACGAATTTTGGGGCAAAGTACAAGGCCAGCTAAAACTCGGTGAAGATATTGGCTATGACATCGTTGCACCAACTGACTGGATGGCTGGTCGTTGGATTCGTATGGGATACGCACAAGAATTAGATGCAGCAAATATTCCTAATAAGGTCAACATTCTAGATGCGCTCGCAAACGTTAACTTTGATCCAGGTCGTAAGTCATCTCTTACATGGCAATCAGGCTTTGGTGGTTTTGGTTGGAATAAGGAAAAAGTTCCTGGCGGAGTCAAAACTCTAGATCAACTATTTTCAAAGGCCAACAAGGGCAAAGTAGAAGTTCTCTCTGAACTTCGCGACACCATTGGAATTATTCTGCAGTATCAAGGCGTAGATCCTTCACAGAATTTCACTGAAGATCAATACATGAACGCTGTTGATTATTTAGCAAAGATGATCAAAGACGGATTTATTCGCCAAGTTAAGGGAAATGATTACAAGGAAGATTTGATTAGCGGCGATGCAATTGCCGTTATTGGTTGGTCTGGAGACCTCTTCCAACTTGCATCTGAAAATGATGGCAAGTTTGAGTTCGCAATCCCAGAATCAGGCGGAATGTTGTGGAGTGATAACTTGCTTATTCCATCAACTTCTACCAATAAAGCTAATGCTGAAAAGGTCATTAATAATTACTACGATCCAGCAGTTGCTGCAGAAGTTGCCGCATATGTTAATTACATCTGTCCTGTGAAGGGCGCTCAAGCGGAAATGGAAAAGATTGACCCAGCACTTGCTGCAAGTCCGTTTATATTCCCAGATGAACAAACTCTCCAGCAAGTGAAGGTATTCCGCGGTCTTACACCAGCGGAGGAAACTTCATTTACAACCGCATTCCAGGAAGCCGCCGGCAACTAATGGTCGATGCTTCATCATCAACTCGTGGTGATCTTCGAATTGTTAGCGTTACCAAATCTTTCGGAGATTTCACCGCAGTTGATGATTTGACGCTGACAATTCCAGAAGGTTCATTCTTTGCACTTCTTGGTCCATCAGGTTGTGGAAAAACTACAACCCTTCGAATGGTTGCAGGTTTAGAAGAACCAACTCAGGGAAGTATTCATATCGGCAATACAGACATTACGCACACGCGTCCCTATCAACGTCCTGTTAATACGGTTTTTCAAAACTATGCGTTATTTCCGCACCTTTCAATCTATGAAAATATTGCATTTGGTTTACGCCGCCGTGGTATTAAAGATGTCAAAGAGGCTGTAGACAAAGTTTTAAGCCTTGTTGAATTACCTCATTTAGCTCAGCGCAAACCTGTGCAGTTATCTGGTGGCCAACAACAGCGCATTGCACTTGCTCGCGCAATTGTTAATAGACCTGCTTTATTGCTTCTTGATGAACCTCTCGGTGCCCTAGACCTTAAATTACGTCGTCAGATGCAGATCGAACTTAAGTGGATTCAAACTGAAGTGGGCATCACTTTCGTACACGTCACACACGATCAAGAGGAAGCTATGACTATGGCTGACACGATTGCTGTGATGAATGAAGGAAAAGTAGAGCAGATGGGAACACCTGCTGATCTCTACGATAATCCAAAGACAGCCTTCGTTGCCAACTTCCTTGGTCAATCAAATCTGATCGAAGGAAAAATCGATGGAAATGATGGCGATAACTTTGTAGTCGATGTCTTTGGCCAGAAGATCAAAATCAATAAGAATCGTAGCCATGCAAAAGACTCTTCAGTTTTAGCAGGCATTCGCCCTGAAAAGATTCGAATTCAACCTGCCGGCACAGCGATGTCAGGAAATGTTCTCACCGGTGGAGTAATTTCTGATGCTTCATACATTGGAGTTAGTACTCAGTACCAAGTTGAAACGCCATGGAAGCAAGAACTTATGGTTTTTGAACAAAATGATGATGGTGTGCCACCACTAGAAAAAGGTGATCCAGTCACACTTTCATGGGAACCAGTCTTTACTTTTGCTCTCGATGGTCGCCAAGATGCATTCGCTGGTTCTGAAGTGCATGCGGATGAAGAGTAATGGCCCTTTTGCAGGCAGCGGGTTCTAAAGTAAGTTCCCTCAAAGAGAGGAAGTCTTTACTTCCTTATTTACTGCTTGCACCAGGCATTATCTGGCTCTTCACATTCTTTGTTCTGCCAATCGCTAACCTTGCACGAACTTCTACACAAACTCCAGTTGCAAATGGTGATACTGGTTCATACGAACAAACATTTAGGTTTGCAAATTACATTGATGCATTTATAGACAATAAAGAACAATTTAGCCGTTCATTTATTTATGCCTTTTTAGCGACAGTTTTGGCCTTAGCTATTGCTTATCCATTGGCATACGGCATTGCATTTAAATCTGGAAAGTATAAAAATTTATTGCTAGTTCTGGTTGTCGCTCCATTTTTTACATCATTTCTGCTGCGCACAATCGCATGGAAGCAAATTCTTGGAGAAGAAGGACCTGTAATCGCAGTACTTCGGGGAGTGCATATCATTGGTGAAAATACTTCACTGACAGCAAGTGCTTTTGCCGTTGTGACAGGTATGACGTATAACTTTCTACCATTTATGACCTTGCCGCTTTATGCGAGCCTGGAACGAATAGATCCGCGCACAATGGAAGCAGCGGGAGATCTATATGCAAATGCATTTACGACTTTTAGAAAAGTAACCGTGCCTCTGTCAATGCCTGGGGTTGTTGCTGGGACCTTACTTACATTTATTCCCGCAGCAGGTGATTACGTGAACGCAGCAATTCTGGGAAATCCAAATACGAAGATGCTCGGAAACGTAATTGAATCTCGATTCTTTAAGATTGTGGATTACCCAACTGCTGCAGCGCTCTCATTTACATTAATGGCAGCAATCTTGATTTTGGTAACAATTTATATCCGCAAGGCCGGAACTGAGGAACTCGTATGAGAATCACATGGTGGTTTCGAAAGAACCTCATACGCGTTTACATGGTTCTGGGATTTACCTATCTTTTTGTTCCGATTGCATACACATTTGCCTTCTCGTTTAACAATGGTGGAAAGAGTAATCTAGTGTGGAAGGGTTTCACCCTGGGAAATTGGCAAAATCCTTGTGGTGCTCCAGATGTGTGTGTCGCACTCGGCAACTCAATTCGTGTGGGATTAATTTCTACAGTGGCAGCAACGTTTCTTGGAACGTTAATTGCTTTTGCCATCGGTCGCCACCACTTTAAAGGTAGATCCACAACCAACACCCTGATTTTCTTGCCAATGGCAACACCAGAAGTTGTGCTCGGTGCATCGCTTCTTGCGATGTTCTTAAACCTGGGAATCAACCCTGGATTTTGGCCAGTCGTAATCGCACACATAATGTTCTGCATTTCTTTCGTAGTTGTGACAGTTAAAGCTCGTATCGCAAGTTTGGATCCGCGTCTTGAACAAGCGGCCATGGATCTTTATGCAAATGAGTTTCAAACTTTTAGAAAAGTTACTCTGCCATTGGTAGCGCCAGGAATTGCTGCTGCGGCTTTACTTGCATTTAGCCTTTCATTTGATGATTTTATTATTACCAACTTCAACTCTGGTACGTTAACAACTTTCCCTAAGTTTGTTTATGTTGCATCGGCACGAGGAATACCTGCACAAGCGAACGTAATTGGTTCTGCAATGTTTTTCTTAGCGCTATTTATCGTAATAGCGGGTCAACTTGTAAGTAGGAGAAAAGCCCGTTAACCTAGGGGCAAGCCATAGCGAATTACAGATAGATATCTCAATATCTGCACTATGGGGTTAGGACTCCGGAGGACCCGGGCCAACTACGAATTGTGATTGAAGGGGTGATTCCGGTTAAGGCCGGATAGCGCGATGTCAAACATCGACCCTCATATTCTCAAACACCTCTCCGTAATGCAGCCAGAACTTTATTGGCTAGATGCTGATCCACTTGAACCAGAACCACATCCAACACTTATTGGCGATGTGACAACGGATCTCTGCATTGTCGGAGCTGGTTACACCGGTCTGTGGAGTGCGCTCTTAGCAAAAGAGCGAAATCCAGAACGTGAAGTCATCATTGTTGAGCAGCGTGAAACTGGATTCGGTGCATCCGGACGAAATGGTGGGTTCTGTAACTCTTCCCTTACTCACGGATTCATCAATGGATATCGACGATTCAAAAATGATATGCAAGATCTTGAACGCATGGGCCGTGAAAACTTCAATGAAATTGAAGAGACCATTATGAAATATGGAATTGATTGCGATTGGCAACGTACGGGTGAACTTCGTATCGCTGTAAAGGATTGGCAATTAGATGGAATGAAAGAAGAGGCTGATCTTCGCAATCAATATGGAGATCATGTTGAATTTTTAACACAAGCAGAAGTTCAAGCTCGCGTAAATTCACCAATTTATAAAGGTGGTTTATGGGACGCTGATGGCACGGCTCTTGTTGATCCAGCTCGATTGGTATGGGGATTAGAGAAAGTCTGTCTCAAACTTGGGGTTAAAATTTATGAAAACAGCAAAGTAGAGTGGCTAGAACGCACGAGCGATGGAATTATTGTTCACACACCTTATGGAAGTGTTTATGCTGACAAAGTTGCCCTGGCAACAAATATTTTCAAGTCTCTCATTAAACGTGCTCGTAAATACGTTGTACCGGTTTATGACTTTCAAGTTGTTACAGAGCCACTAAGGCCAGAACAGTGGAAAGCAATTGGCTGGGCAGGTAAAGAAGGCTTATCAGAAGCAGGAAATCAATTCCATTATTACCGCGTAACTTCCGAAGGGGCAATCTTGTGGGGTGGCTATGATGCTATTTATCACTTCCGCGGCAAAGCTCGCCAAGAGTATGAAACAGATGCAGAAACATATGCATACTTAGCTGCAGACTTTTTAGAAACTTTCCCACAACTTAAAGGCATTAAATTCACTCATGGTTGGGGCGGAGCAATTGATACATGTTCTCGCTTCTCACCATTTTGGGGACGCGCATATCGAAAGCGTGTCGCATACGTTCTTGGATTTACAGGTCTTGGCGTTGCATCGACTCGATTCGGCGCACAGGTTATGTTAGATCTTGTAGATGGCTTAGATACAGAGCGAACTCGTCTAAAGATGGTTCGCAGAAAGCCACTGCCATTTCCACCAGAACCATTTAGATTTCTCTTCATTCGCCTGACTCAATGGTCGATTAATTACGCCGATGAGCATGATGGCAAGCGAAATCTCTGGCTTAAACTCTTAGATCGCCTTGGTTTAGGTTTCGATTCTTAATTATTTAGAAGTATTCTCTACCCATGGCAAACCTTGGCAACATGTATGGTCCTAAATTCACTTTCCTCGGTATTGGTGAATGTGATCTTGATGATCCAAAGACATATCAAGGAGCTGATGTAATTATTGTGGGCGCACCAGTTGATAGCGGAACATCGCATAGATCTGGCGCAAAGTTTGGTCCCCAAGCAATTCGTGGGGGAGATTATTTGCCACACGATGGCGAACGTCCACACATGGCACTTCGTACCGATGGCCTTAAAGATTTAAAGGTTTTAGATGCTGGTGATTTATTAATGCCAGGGGGAGATTTAAAGAAATCTCTTGAAATGCTGGCAGTTGCTACTGAAAAAATTTCACGCGCCGGAATCATTCCTGTAATTCTCGGCGGAGATCACTCCATCGCATCGGCAGATGTTGCTGGAATTGCTGCACACCGTGGGCTTGGGAAAATTTCGATGATTCACTTTGATGCACACGCCGATACTGGTGATTCACAATTTGGAGCACTAGAAGGACATGGAACTCCAATGCGCCGCCTTATTGAATCTGGTGCGGTTCGCGGCGATAAATTCTTGCAATTAGGTTTACGTGGATATTGGCCAGGGGATGAAACTCTGAAGTGGATGCGCGATCAAGGAATGCGCAGTTATGAAATGACAGAAATTCATCACCGCGGATTAAATGTTGTTTTAGATGAGTCTTTTGCGACACTAACTGATCAGTGTGATGGTGTTTTCTTATCAGTAGATATCGATGTAGTAGATCCCGGTATGGCTCCCGGAACTGGAACACCAGAGCCAGGTGGAATGACTAGTCGCGAATTACTCGAAGCAGTTCGCCGTATTTGTTTAGAGCTTCCAGTTGTTGGAATCGATGTTGTCGAAGTTGCTCCAGCATTTGATAGCGCAGACATCACAGCAATACTTGCTAATCGTGTGGTTCTGGAAGCGTTAAGTGCAATTGCAAAGCGGCGATCAGGAAAGCCGTACTCACCAACGCAAAACTTGTTGGATCGCTAGTTAATTAGGCGCTGACTAGAGATTCACTAAGAACTGCTGTTATGGCTTCATCAAGAATAGATAAACCTTCTCGCAATAAATCTTCAGGGATAACCAACGGCGGAATTAATCGAATCACGTTCGAATAAGTTCCAGCAGTAAGAATCAGCACACCCTTTTCTTGGCAGTACTTAACAATTTTTCCAAGGGCTGCAGTATTTGGTTCTGTGCCACCAGGGATTACAAGTTCAATTGCTTGCATTGCTCCACGTCCACGTACTTCACCAATAATTGAGTGCTTTGCTTTCATTTTATTGAGTTCATCACTCATGATTTGGCCAATTTTCTTAGCACGATCCACGAGCTTGTCTTCTTCAATAGTTTGAATTGCACCGAGTGCGGCTGCGCAAGCAACAGGTGAACCACCGTATGTTCCACCTAAACCACTTGCATGAATTGAATCCATGACATCAGCGCGACCAGTAACGGCTGCAAGGGGTAATCCACCAGCAATTCCCTTAGCAGTTGCAATCAAATCTGGTTCAAGGTTTTCATCTTCAGATGCGAACATCTGTCCAGTGCGAGCAAAACCTGTCTGCACTTCATCTGCAATGAAGAGCGCGCCATTATCTTTTGCATATTTTGCTAATCCAGGCATGAAGCCTTTCGGTGGAACGATAAATCCACCTTCGCCTTGGATTGGTTCGATAACGATTGCAGCAATGTTCTTTCCGCCAACTTCTTTATCTAATTTATGAATGACAAAGTCGAGTGCATCTTTTTCACAAGCAGCCGCTCCGCCTTCCCAGCGATATGGGTAAGCCATTGGCATGCGATAAATTTCTGGTGCAAATGGCCCGAAGCCATCTTTGTATGGCATATTTTTTGCCGTCATACCCATAGTCAGGTTTGTGCGACCGTGATATCCATGTTCGAAGACAACAATTGCTTGACGCTTTGTAAATGAGCGAGCAATTTTCACAGCATTTTCAAGTGCTTCCGCACCCGAGTTAAGAAGTATTGATTTCTTTGCAAATTTTCCTGGAGTTAAACGGTTAAGCGCTTCGCACACCTCGATGTATCCAAGATAAGGCGCAACCATAAAACACGTGTGAGTGAATTGCGCTACTTGTCGTTGAACATTTTCAACAACGCGTGGTGCACTATTTCCAACGTTGACAACAGCGATACCTGCGCCAAGATCAATAATGTGATTTCCATCCACGTCTACCAAGATTCCACCAGCTGCTCGTTCAATAACCGCTGGCATCGACATACCAAGTGATGCTGAAACCGCTGCGGCTCTGCGAGCAATAATCTGCGTTGATTTTGGTCCTGGGATAGCGGTGATGACTTTACGTTTTTGCTCTACTGGCGTCATTGGTGTGCTCATTTTCCTAGTCTACTTTGCCCGTGAGAAGATATCCACATGAGAGACCTGGTGATTCTTGGTTCGACAGGTTCTATCGGAATGCAGGCGCTGGAAATTGTCACGGCTTACCCAGGAAAATTTAGGGTTGTTGGCATCACCTCTGCTGGAAATAACCCAAGAGCGTTCATTGAACAGGCCAAAAAATTTGATGTTGGAGTCATCGGCACGATTCATAATGCCGAACTGATACGCGAGGCGTTGCCGGGTGTGATAGTCATTGATGGAGCCGATGCTGCTGCACAGGTTGCATCCATTACATGCGATGTAGTTCTCAATGCAATAACTGGCTCAATTGGCTTAGCTGCAACGTTAAGTGCACTTAAGGTGGGAAATCGCTTAGCGCTTGCAAATAAAGAATCACTTGTCGCTGCAGGTGATTTGGTCATGTCTCTGGCACAAGAGAATCAGATTATCCCTGTTGACTCAGAGCACAGTGCATTGTGGCAATGTCTCATGTCGGGCAAAATAAGTGAAGTTTCCAAGTTAATTCTTACAGCCTCCGGTGGACCATTTCGTGAACGAAAAGATTTGACTTCGGTAACAGTAGATCAAGCACTGGCACATCCAACGTGGTCAATGGGTCCTGTTATTTCAGTAAATTCAGCGACACTGGTTAATAAAGCGCACGAAATTATTGAAGCCCACTATTTATATAAAATGGAATATTCTCGAATTGAAGCAGTCATTCATCCAGAATCAGTAATTCATTCAATGGTGGAATTCATAGACGGTGCCACAATTGCTCAAGCAAGCCCGCCAAATATGAAAGGCCCCATTGCGTATGCAATTAATTGGCCTGATCGCTTAAAGTCTGCAACGCCAGCAATGGATTGGAATGTAAAGCATTCATGGAATTTTGAACCTATAGATCATGAAAAGTTTCCTGCAATTGAATTAGCCAAGCGCTGCGGTGAACTTGGGGGAGGCTTACCAGCAATTTTTAATGCGGCCAACGAGGTTGCAGTCCACGCTTTCTTAAAAGGCTCTATATCATTTACATCAATCATGGAGTGTGTAGAGCAGAGCGTTCAACGACTTGGTGGATCATCCCCTAGTGCGATTCGAGACTTAAGTGATGTCAGCGCCATAGAGCAGGATGCACAGACAGTCACCCGAGAAGTATTAGAACGAATGGTTTCCTGATGAAAATTATTGGAATTTTAGCTTTTGTAATTGCACTCCTGCTTTCGGTAATGATTCACGAATTTGGTCACTACATCACTGCCAAAAAATATGGCATGCGAGTGAGCGAATTCTTCCTCGGCTTTGGCAAAAGGTTATGGTCTTTCACCCGTGGTGAGACAGAGTTTGGAATCAAAGCTATCCCTGCTGGAGGTTACTGCCGTATTGAAGGCATGACTGCAACTGATGAGATGGCCGTCGGCGAAGAGTCACGAGCGTTTTATAAAGCTAATTCAGGCCGCAAACTTATTGTCCTTGGAGCAGGTTCATTTTTGCACTTTGTTTTAGGTTTCATAATTTTGATTATAATTTTTGCAGCCATCGGAACGGCAAAACCAACCACCACAATCACACAAATTTCACCGTGCGTTCCTAAGGTCAATGCCGCATGTGCAGATACAGATCCAAGATCACCTGCTCAGATTGCTGGATTACAAGTTGGAGATGTCATCACTTCGCTTAACGGAATACCCGTTAATAATTGGGCCACAGATGTTGAAGTTATTCGATCTTCTGCGGGTAAAGAACTCCTCATTGAAATTGATCGAAATGGTCAAGTACAAATATTTGCAGTAATTCCTGCAACAAGAGTTGTCGAAGGCAAGGAATATGGATTTCTTGGAGTAGTAAATGGCTTTGAGCTAGTCAAAGATGCACCATTTACTTCGATTAAAAATTCAGCACTTGTTTCATGGGAATTTATGACAAGCAGTGTTAAAGCAATTCTTTCCTTGCCATCGAAAATTCCCGCGCTGTGGGGTGCCACGGTATCTGGAACCGAGAGAGATCCAAATGGACTTGTCGGAATCGTCGGAGTCGCACAAGTTTCCGGACAAGCAGTGAGCTCTGAAGGTTTAAGCAATGCAGAAAGAATTCAAACATTTTTATTGATAATTGCTAGCCTAAATTTTTTTGTAGGCGTATTTAATTTGCTCCCAATACTTCCACTAGATGGTGGACATATGGCAGTTGCAATAGCTGATGAAATTCGAGCGCTCTTTGCTCGTATTCGAGGAAGAGCTCGGCCAGAAGGAATTAACGTAAATAAGTTGGCACCAGTGACAATGATTGTCTTCATTGTGCTTGCTGCATTGACAGTTCTGCTCTTGGCTGCAGACATTGTCAATCCCGTGCAACTCGATTTATAGCTCTCATGTCGCTACTCAAAAAGAATTAGGGCAGAATAAGGACATGGTTGATCTCGGAATTCCTTCAGCACCACCACCGACCCTTGCGCCGCGTCGAAAGACAAAGCAATTAATGGTTGGAAAAGTTGCTGTTGGAAGTGGTTCTCCGGTTTCAGTGCAATCTATGTGTACGACCCTGACAGCTGATGTGAATGCAACACTTCAGCAAATTGCCGAACTCACAGCATCGGGATGTCAGATTGTTCGAGTTGCTGTTCCAAGTCAAGATGATGCTGATGCGCTAGCTCAGATTGCTAAGAAATCTCAGATCCCAGTGATTGCAGATATTCATTTTCAACCTAAATATATATTTGCTGCAATTGATGCTGGATGCGCAGCTGTTCGCGTTAATCCTGGCAATATCAAACAATTTGATGACAAAGTTAAAGAAGTTGCTAAAGCTGCCGGCGATGCAGGAATTCCAATTCGCATCGGTGTAAATGCTGGTTCCCTTGACCCTCGCTTAATTGCTAAATATGGCAAAGCAACTCCAGAAGCACTTGTTGAATCTGCATTGTGGGAAGCAAGCCTCTTTGAAGAGCATGGGTTTTCAGATATTAAAATTTCTGTCAAACACCACGATCCCGTGACAATGGTAAATGCATATCGTTTATTAGCTTCCAAGTGTGATTATCCATTGCACTTAGGTGTTACAGAAGCCGGTCCACTCTTTCAAGGAACAATTAAGTCTGCAACTGCATTTGGAATTTTACTCTCTGAAGGAATCGGAGACACGATTCGAGTTTCACTCTCAGCACCACCGGTAGAAGAAGTAAAAGTTGGTATTTCAATTCTTGAATCTCTTAATTTGCGTCAAAGAAAATTAGAGATAGTTTCTTGTCCATCATGTGGTCGCGCCCAAGTCGATGTCTATACATTGGCTGAAAAAGTTCAGGCTGGATTACAAGGTATGACAGTTCCACTACGAGTTGCTGTCATGGGTTGCGTAGTTAATGGTCCAGGTGAGGCACGCGAAGCAGATCTTGGTGTTGCATCAGGTAATGGCAAGGGACAAATATTTGTTAAAGGTCAAGTAATTAAAACCGTTCCAGAAGCACAAATTGTTGAAACACTCATCGAAGAAGCAATGCGCTTAGCCGATGAGATGCAAGCCGCGGGTGTCGCTTCGGGCGAACCATCCGTTAATGTTCACTAACCTCACACAACTCACGCCATCCCTCAGGTAGGCTCGCATCATGTTGCGAATGTCCTCACTCTTTTTGCGCACATTGCGCGATGATCCAGCAGATGCGGAAGTCGCAAGCCACAAACTCTTAATTCGCGCGGGATACATCAGACGAATTGCAGCAGGTATTTATTCTTGGTTGCCTCTTGGCTATATAACTCTTCGAAATATTGAAAGAGTTATTCGTGAAGAGATGGATGCTGCAGGTTTTCAGGAAGTCCATTTTCCGGCAATGCTTCCAAAAGAGCCTTATGAAGAGACAAATCGCTGGAACGATTACGGACCAGAACTATTTCGACTCCAGGATCGCAAAGGGGCAGATTATTTATTAGGCCCTACACATGAAGAGATGTTCACTCTGATGGTCAAAGGTGAGTACTCCTCTTATAAAGATTTGCCACTTTCGCTCTATCAAATTCAAACAAAGTATCGGGATGAACCTCGTCCGCGTAGTGGAATCATTCGAGGTCGCGAGTTCGTAATGAAAGACTCTTATTCTTTTGATATCGATGATGCTGGATTGGAACTTTCCTACCAAAGACATCGCCAGGCATACGTAAAAACATTTAAGCGTCTAGGTTTGAGTTACAACATTGTCAGTGCAATGGCAGGTGCAATGGGCGGATCTAAATCTGAAGAATTTCTAGCACCATGTCCTACAGGTGAAGATACTTATGTTCTCTGCGAAAAATGTGGCTATGCAGCAAATGTTGAAGCCATGAAAACACTTATCGATGAACCGG
>JBEENC010000013.1:0-14044 GCA_041192285.1 Actinomycetota bacterium | reverse complement strand
CAACTGGTTGTCCGGCCAACGCGTATTCGCGCATTGAGTCCAACATACGATCATCCCAGCGCAATGGAGAGTTGCAGTTAACCAATGAAATAAGCGCTGGGGTCTCCTCGATTACTGCGCGACCACCGTGAATGATTTCGGCCATACGAATTACATCTTTTGCATTTTCGTGCGTTACAACGTTACCCATAAAGAATTTGTCAGTCAGAGTTGCAGCCGCAAATGCCATATCTAAGTGGCGTGAATCAAGTGATAAATCATTTGGTTCTGTAACAACGCCACCGACAGAATCAAGTGCTGTAAATGATTGGGATAATCTGCAGAAGTTTTCATAATCTGCAAAAGTTCCATCTCGGCGAACATCGCCTTCACGTACAAATGGTGGTCCATAGACCGCACCGAAAACCATGGAGTCGCCACCGATATGAACATTGTTCTTTGGATTGCGAGCGCGCAGATCAAATTCGTGTGGTGCTTGTGCAACTTGCTTCATAACCCAATCAGGATCGAACTTAACGGTTTCACCAGAGACTTCTTGCCCAGCTTCGCGCAACATGTCCACTGCCCAAGGGGATGCAAACTCGATGCCAATTTCAGAGACGATGCGACGCCAACCTGCGTGCAGCGTTGCCATAGATTCTTGACTCAATATGTCATAGCGCGGCATCTTGTTCTGGAACACGGTAGTGGACCTTTCAGATCAGTAGTGCTTTCTAAGGTAATTGAACTCTATTGTGCGTGCCTCTTGACCGAGTACACGCCACGAGAATACGCTAGGAACATGGAACAAGGGTTCCATATGGTGAAACAGTTTCGGGAGGGTGCGATGGGCAAATCCGAATTAACAACTGGTACGCAAGCAATTGATCGCGCCACTGCGCTGCTCGCTGATGTCATGCAATCACAGACTCCACCACTTCTTGGTTCACTCGCGCGCACACATGACATTCCAAAATCAACAACATCTCGAATTCTTGGAGCGCTCGAACGCGCAGGACTCGTGCAACGCGATCGCAACGGCGCTTTCTTAGCCGGACATGTACTTACTTCTTTTGCACGCGAACAAAATCAAGATTCAGTTCTTGTCACTCGCATGCGCACAGTCCTTGAATCACTCTCCGAGCAAACTGGTGAGACAGCAAATTTGGCGGTTCCTGGTAATGGTTTCATCAATCTGCTTGACCAGGTTGATGGGCAATACCTATTAGGTGCCACGAACTGGATTGGAAAGCAAGTTCCGTATCACGCATCAGCACTCGGCAAAGTTTTACTCGCTTATTCGGCTGTCACAATTTCTGCTGGACGTCTAGAGCGTTTAACGGATAAGACAATTACTTCTCGTACCCGTTTACTTGAAGAATTAGAAGAAGTACGCCGTCGTGGATTTGCAATTATTAGTGATGAACTTGAGGAAGGTCTTGTCGCAGTTGCAGCTCCGATACGCGAACAAGATGGTCGCGTCATTGGCGCTATCTCAATTTCAGGTCCATCTACTCGTTTAACAAATAAAGAACTTATTCGAATTGGAGATCTCATCATCTCTAAAATCGATGAAGTCCAAGTGATACAAAAGAAAAAACCCCAGATGAATAATCAAAAAATAGGAAAGGTCGGCGCAGCATGACACATGACGAGATCATCAAGGCACTCTTTGATGAAACGATGATTGGCAATGCTCCAGCAGTATTAGAACTTACAAATCAGGCACTAGCCGATGGAATGGGACCAGACACCATTTTGTTCGAAGCCCTTATTCCATCCCTTGAAGAAGTTGGCGCACGCTTTGAACGCGGCGATTACTTCGTCCCAGAAATGCTTATTGCAGGAAAAGCAATGTCTGGAGCCCTCAACATTTTACGTCCACTTCTGGCTGAAACTGGCGCTGAAACAGTGGGCACATTCCTTATGGGAACAGTGAAAGGCGACGTTCACGATATCGGCAAGAACCTTGTAAATATCATGCTCGAAGGCGCTGGCTTTAAGGTTATTGATATCGGTGTGCAAGTTGCTCCTGAGAAATTCATTGCAGCAATTAATGAGCACCAACCAGATATTTTGGGAATGTCAGCATTTCTCACAACAACAATGCCAATGTTTAAGGTCAACATTCACGAGATTACTAAGGCTGGTCTGCGCGACAAGGTCATCATCATGGTTGGTGGCGCACCTGTGACACAGGAATATGCAGATGCAGTGGGCGCAGATGGGTTTGCATCGGACGCGTCAACTGCTGTTCGCGTTGCTAAGGATTTGATCCAGAAGAAGCGTGCGCTCGTAAATGCCTAAGCTTTTAAATCTTTTATTAAGTGTTGAGCATGGCATGAAAAAGCCTGTGTGGGATTGCACCATGTGCGGACAATGTGTTCTGCACTCAACAGGTATGACATGTCCAATGACATGTCCAAAAACGCTACGTAATGGTCCATGCGGTGGGGTCCGCGAAGATGGTCATTGCGAAGTGAAGCCCGAGATGAGATGTATCTGGGTAAAAGCATACGATCGTAAAATCTACCTTCCACTACCGACCGTGTGGAAAGAGCATTACAACGATCTACGCCCGCCAGTTGATATGCAACTCAAAGGCACCTCTTCATGGGTTAATTTGGTTACAAAGCGCGATCAACAAACACCTGCAGGATGGGCTAAGCGCCAAGAAGAAACATCTGCGCACTGATGTCAAAACTGCGCGATTTATTAACACAGACTAAGGACGTTGTTTACACCGCTGAATTTCCAGTCGTTGATGGCGGCGGAATGGATCAAGTTAAGAAAAATGTTGAGCGCCTTGCTCCGTGGTTTGTGGCAGTTAATGCAACCGATAACACCGCAGCACACGCACACGCTTCAAATGTCTCTGTGGCAATTGCGATGAAGCAACATGGCCTAGAACCGATCATGCAGATTGTCTGTCGCGATAAGAATCGTCTTGCGATTCAAGCAGACATGGCTGGTGCCAATTTGCACGGCATCGAAAACATTGCACTTCTCACCGGTGATGACGTTACAGCTGGGGATGAACCAGAAACTCGTCGTGTTTTTGACCTTGATGGACCACAAGCAATTAACGTGGCATCTATTCTTAATGCAGGTACTTATCTTTCTGGTCGCAAGCTAAACCCAGCGCCTAATTTCTTCATTTGCTCAGTTGAAAATCCTTTCGCTCCCCCACATGATTACCGCATCGAACGAGCGCTGAAAAAACATCGCGCGGGTGCTCAAATGATTCAACTTCAAATTGGTTATCACCCTGATCGTCTTGAAAAATTTTGTGCGGGCGTGGCAGCAACTGTTCCAGACTTAGCGCTTATTCCAAGCGTTGTTCTGATTAAGAGTGCAAAGCCACTTAGCTTCATGAACGATAAAGTTCCGGGCATTAGTGTTCCACAGGAAGTTATTGATCGCGTTTCACAATCAACTGATCAAGCAGAAGCTGCATACCAACTTGCACTAGAACAGTGCCAACACGCACTCTCACTTCCAGGTGTGCGTGGATTGCACATTACAGATTTCCGCCACGATGACACTCTTGAGCGATTAATGCGAGACCTCGGCCGAACACCTCACCAATACACATAACAGGAGCAATTACATGCATACAGTCGTTCAATCTGCGTCGAAGACCGTGACAATCGGTCACGACCAACCTTTCGTCATTATTGGTGAACGCATTAACCCAACCGGTCGCAAGAAGTTTCAAGAATTACTACGTGCCGGCGATCTCTCAACGATTGCAGTAGATGTTGAATCGCAAATGAAAGGTGGCGCCGACATGCTCGATGTGAACATGGGTGTTCCACTGACAGATGAACCTGCGCTCTTAGCAAAGGCAATCAAGATGATTCAGGGGATCTCAGATATTCCAATTTGTATTGACTCATCCGTTATCGAAGCGCTGCAAGCAGGGCTTGAGGCTTATGAAGGTAAAGCACTCGTTAACTCAATGACCGGTGAAGATGATCGTATGGAGTTAATCTTGCCGCTGATTAAAAAGCACAATGCAGCAATTATTGCTCTGCCTAATGATGAAATTGGAATTCCAGCAACGGCTGCAGAGCGCATTGTTATTACAGAAAAAATTATTCGAGCCGTTGAAAAGCATGGAATTTCACTAGATAACTTAGTCATTGATCCACTTGCAATGACAGTGGGGGCGGATCCAGAAGCTGTAAAAATTACACTTGAAACAATTCATCTGATTCGCGAAAAATTTGGATTGAATATGACACTGGGTGCTTCAAATATTTCATTTGGTCTTCCAAATCGTCACGCACTTAACGCCGCATTTCTGCCGGCTGCGATGTCACATGGACTAACCTGTGCAGTCATGGATGCCCGCACACCAGCAATTAACGAAGCAGTTCGCGCTGCGGATCTATTGCTCGGCATGGATCAATGGGGTGGCAATTGGATTTCTCGCTTCCGTGCACAAGAGGCAGCAAAGGCTGAGGGGTAAATCATTAGCAACAAAGCTCTCGACCCATCACTTATTCCGGCCCATGATGGAACAGGTCGCATCAAGCTGACTTTTCGCGTGCTCGAAAAAGATGGATCAGTTGCTAATGAAAAAGGTTTTACTGTTCCAACTGGTGTCAGCGCATTTGATGCAGCATCCTGGAACGGAATTGCAATTGATTCAACCTGCGGTGGGTATGGAACATGTAAAAAATGTCGCATTAAAGTCACGACAGGAGATGTTGAACCTTCAAAACTTGATTACCGAGCATTTACCGAAAGTGAAATCAAAGATGGATGGCGTCTTGCATGTCTTGTACGCGCCGCAAAAGATGTCACCCTCGATGTTCCGCCCTTAACAACTCGACCAAAGGCGGCAACGGTCGGTGTTGGTCGCCAAGTTATTTTGCGCCCCGCAGTTCAAAAGCGTTACGTCGAATTAGAAGAGCCGACACTTCATGATCAACGCACAGATATTGTGCGTCTATTTGATGCAATAGATGACATAGAAGCCACGGTCTCTTTGGCTGCAATGCGTAATTTACCTAAGGTTTTGCGCTCATCGTATTTTAAAGTTACTGCAGTCTTTGTTGATCAAGAGTTAATCGATGTAGAAGCCGGTGACACAACTGAGGTGCGCTATGGAATCGCTTATGACCTTGGCACAACAACAGTTGTTGCCACGTTGCTTGATCTCAATATCGGCACCCCTGTTGCTGTTAAATCAATGCTCAACAAACAACAGCCATTTGGTGCAGATGTAATCACTCGAATTTCAGCAACCATGATGGATGCAACAGCCCTAGATCGCTTGCGCGGATTAGCGCAACAAACATTGGCCGAACTCAGTGCGGAAGTATGCGAAGAGGCTGGAATTAATCCACTTCACGTATACGAAGTTGCTTTGGCAGGAAACGCAACGATGACGCAATTAGCACTCGGTATCGATCCAGAACCCCTGGGCGTTGCTCCATTTATTATGGCAAGTGCATCCTTCCCAGATGTGCAAGCATCAGAACTCGGCATCAATGTGCACCCTCGTGCAAAGGCAGTCATCATGCCTTCACTTGGCGCCTACGTTGGTGGCGACATTGTTGCGGGCGCACTTGCATCAGGAATGGATCGCGACAAGCGACTTCGTTTATTTATTGATGTGGGCACAAACTGCGAAATTATTTTAGGAGATGGTGACAAGATTCTTGCCACAGCAGCTCCTGCCGGTCCTGCCTTTGAAGCGGCATCCATCAAGTGTGGGGTGCGCGCAGCATCTGGCGCTATTGAAACTATCAAAGTTGTAGATGGCGATCTTGAAATAGGAACTATTGAAAACACAAAGGCAGTTGGTATTTGTGGTTCAGGACTAGTTGATGCATGTGCTTGTCTGGTGCAATTGGGATTGCTCGATCACTCTGGTCGATTTGTTACAGCAGAAGCAGCAGCAATTGCTGCGCCAAAGATTGCTCATCGTCTGGTTGAACGCGAAGGCGAACGCGTATTTGTTTTGACGTGGGGCGGAGCAGAAGGAGATCTCAATGATTGCGTCTTCTTAACTCAACGCGATGTTCGCGAACTGCAATTTGCTAAGGCTGCAATCGCAACAGGATGGGCGCTCTTGCTTGAAGAATTTGATGTCAAGGAAAGTGAAGTACAACAAGTTCTCTTGGCTGGTTCCTTTGGTTCTTATCTCTCTCCCGCATCGGCTGTAAAAATAGGCTTAGTACCGAAACTTCCTGTTATGCGCATTGTCTCTGCAGGTAACGTTGCTGGAGAAGGTGCCAAGATGGTTTTGCTTTCGGCTCAAGAACGCAATGGCGCAATGGCGCTTCTGAACGAAATCGATTACATCGAATTATCTGATCGCGCAGACTTTAACGATAAATTCGTTGAGCGCTTAAGTTTTCCCGCTTAAGCCATGTCTATTGCAGTAATTGCCTGTGGTGCAATTGCTACGCATATTTCGCGCATCACTGAATCACATGGTTTAGATGTCACTATCTATCCCCTGCCACCACTACTTCATAACCAACCTGCAAAAATTGCAGGTGAAGTAGAAAAAACTTATTTAGAAATTAAAGATAAGCACTCTAAGTGCGCTGTCGCATATGCAGATTGCGGCACATACGGAGCGCTAGATACCGTCATAGAAAAACTTGGACTTAAACGACTTGGCGGAAATCATTGCTATGACATCTTTGCTGGGAAGGAAAAGATTGCAGCCCTCATGGAATCTGATGCTGGCACCTATTTTTTAACAGATTTTCTCGCTAAATCTTTTCACCGAAGCGTTATTGTCGAACTCGGTTTAGATAAGCGACCTGATTTACGTGATGATTACTTCAAGCACTACAACAAAATAGTCTGGCTGGCACAAAACCCAACTCCAGAATTAACCGTAATGGCGCAAGCCGCGGCAGATTTAATAGGACTTACTCTTGAAATAGATGTCGTGGGCGAAGGCAGCCTGAAAGAACAGATTTTAGAATTACTTAACTGATTCAAGTTTCATAGCTTTTAGAACAATCGGATCAAGTTTGCTGCGATCTACATCGGCATGTAAACGCTCGCGCATCTCTGGTGTCCAGAACTGCACAATATGGTGTGCCACCTCAATTTCAGGTGCGCTAGCTTTTGGAACATTAGCTGCAATCTGATTAGCCATTCGAATAATCGAATCTAGTTGTGAATCTCCTGCAATATCGTGCGGATGAATAACTGCAGGGCCTTTTTCACTCGGTGAAATTTCAACAGCAGTTACTTTGTATTCGGGACAATTTGTGGCCCAATCTGAGTATTCAGTAGTGATGACATTCGCCCCAGATTCTGGGAAGTGAAAAGTTGTATAGACAACGCCTGCAGGTACGGAATCGGTAATGCGGGCATGCATAATCGTTTCGCCTACGCGAGATGAGAGTTTGACCCACGAACCATCTTTAATTCCACGCATTTCTGCATCTGATTCGTGAATATCCAAAATATCTTCACTGTGCCAGATGTTATTGGGGGTGCGACGGGTTTGGGCTCCTACGTTGTACTGACTCAAGATGCGTCCTGTTGTAAGCAATAACGGGAATTTGCGTGTGGATTTTTCTTGCGTTGCAACATATGGCGTTGGCATAAATTTACCTTCGCCACGAACAAATTCATTAATATGCATCGTTGGAGTGCCTTCAGGGGCTCTCTCATTAACTGGCCACTGCAGTGAACCAACGCGATCTAAGTGTTCAAAGGAAACTCCTGCAAAGGTTGGAGTTGTTGCAGCAATTTCATCCATAATCTCTGATGCTTGCGCGTATGACATCTCATAACCCATGGCGCGAGAAAGATCGCACGTGACTTCATATTCACTCTTGCCTGTCTTAGACGGCATAACTGGACGAACACGATTGATACGGCGTTCGGCATTTGTGAATGTGCCATCTTTTTCTAAGAAAGATGTACCTGGCAAGAAGACGTGAGCAAACTTTGAGGTTTCATTAAGGAACAAATCCTGCACAATGATCATGTCCATTGAGCGAAGTGCTGCGTGAACATGTGTAATGTTTGGATCAGATTGAGCAATATCTTCACCCTGCACATAAAGTCCGCGGAATTTCTTACCGAGCGCCGAATCAAACATATTTGGAATACGTAATCCAGGTTCTGGACGAAGAGTTACACCCCATTTTTTGTTGAAAATTTCACGAACATCATCGCGAGAAATATGACGATAGCCCGGTAATTCATGTGGGAATGAACCCATGTCACAGGAACCCTGCACATTGTTCTGTCCGCGCAGTGGATTAACTCCAACACCTTTGCGGCCAATGTTTGCTGTTGCCATTGCAAGATTTGCAATTCCCATAACCATTGTTGAGCCTTGACTGTGCTCTGTTACACCTAGACCATAATAAATTGAGCCATTAGGCACAGATGCAAACAAACGTGCTGCTTCGCGAATCTGTGCAGCGGGTACACCAGATGCTGATTCTAAGAATTCTGGGCTGTTTTCTTCCAGACAAATAAACTTTTCCCACGTTGCAAAGGCTTCTAGATCACAGCGAGCATTTACGAATTCGCGATTAATCAATCCTTCTGTAGCAACTACGTGAGCCAATGCATTGATGACTGCAACGTTGGTGCCTGGCAATAATTGCAAGTGATAGTCCGCTTGGGTATGAGCAGATTTAACTGTCTCTGTTACACGTGGATCAACAACAATTAACTTGGCGCCGCGACGAATCGCCTGCTTCATACGAGAATTGAATACAGGGTGGGCAACTGCTGGATTTGCGCCAATAACCATGATTACATCTGAGAATTCCACAGATTCGAAGTCTTGTGTGCCAGCCGATGTTCCAAAGGTTTGGTTGAGTCCATAGCCAGTTGGTGAGTGACATACGCGCGCACATGTGTCTACGTTGTTATTGCCAAATGCTGCGCGCACCATCTTTTGAACGACGAAAACTTCTTCATTTGTGCAACGAGATGATGTGATGCCACCGATGGAATCAACACCACTTTCGGCTTGAATCTTCTTAAGTCCTGCTGCTGCAAATGCAATTGCTTCTTCAAAGGAAACTTCGCGCCATTCATCCGTTATTTTTTCACGAATCAAAGGTTTTGTAATGCGATCATCGTGAGTGGCATAGCCCCATGCAAAGCGACCTTTAACACATGAGTGTCCAGCATTGGCTCCACCATCTTTGAGCGGAACCATACGCACAACTTCATCGCCACGCATTTCCGCCTTAAATGAACAACCAACGCCGCAATATGCGCACGTTGTAATAACAGAACGTGTTGGTGCTCCGATAGTAAGTAAAGTCTTTTCAGTCAGAGCACCCGTTGGACATGCTTGAACACACGCGCCGCAAGAGACGCATTCGCTATCAATAAAAGAAGTACCCGATGAAGATACGCGTGCTTCAAATCCACGATTCTCAATAGTCAGTGCAAAAGTGCCCTGCACTTCATCGCATGCGCGAACACAGCGGTTACAGACAATGCACTCAGTGGAATCAAATGTGAAGTACGGATTTGTCTCATCTTTTACAAGTCCTAAGTGAGTTTTTCCTTCGTAGCGAACTTCTGTTAGGCCAACTTCTTTAGCCATGGAGTGCATGCTGCACTCATCGCCAGTTTCGCAATTGGCCGGATGATCTGACATGTAGAGCTCCATGACACCGCGGCGAATTTTCTGCACGCGATCAGTCTGGGTTGAAACCTTCATTCCATCTGTAACTGGCGTCGTACACGATGATGGAGTCCCGTTACGTCCGTCGATTTCTACAACACAGAGGCGACATGAACCAAATGCTTTAAGACGATCAGTTGAGCAGAGTTTTGGAATGTTATTACCCAGCATCGCAGCAGCTCGCATAATTGATGTTTCTGCAGGGACAGTGACAGATTTTCCATCAATTTCAACTGTGACGCTTTCACTTTTTTTGCTTACAGGAGTACCAAAGTCAGGTTCGATGAGCATCGTCATTTTTTAGCACCTCCCGTGAAATCTTCTGGGAAATTATTCATGGCACTCTTTACAGGTAGCGGAGTAAGTCCGCCCATCGCGCAGAGAGATCCATCTGTCATTACTTCACACAAGTCTAAGAGCAATAACTTGTTCGCGGGAACATCTACGCCAGAAATAATTTTTTCAATGGTTTCAGCGCCTCGGGTTGAGCCTAAACGACACGGTGTGCATTTTCCGCAGGATTCAAGGGCGCAGAACTCCATTGCAAACTTTGCTTGCTGAGCTAAATCAACGGAATCATCAAAGAGCACTACTCCGCCGTGACCGAGCATTCCACCAGCTGCAGCCAATGATTCATAATCCATAGAAACACCAAGATGTGATGAGTTGAAATAAGCACCTAACGGACCACCGATTTGAATAGCACGAAGTGGTTTTCCACTTAGTGTTCCGGCACCAAAAGTATGTACTAACGTTTCTAATGTAATTCCGAATGCTGTTTCGATAATTCCGCCGCGCGCAATGTTTCCGGCTAATTGGAAAACCTGTGTGCCAAGGGAGCGACCAGTTCCACGTGCTGCATATGCCGCAGCGCCCGCTGCCATAATCTCTGGAACACTGGCAAGAGTTAAGACGTTATTAATAATTGTTGGATTGCCAAAGAGTCCAGCAATTGCAGGTAGTGGTGGCTTGGAACGAATTACTCCGCGCTTTCCTTCAAGACTTTCAAGCATTGCTGTTTCTTCACCACAGACATAAGAACCCGCGCCGACTCGAACTTCTAAGCTAAATGCGTGCGCACTTCCAAGAATTGATTTACCCAAAACACCCGCAGCTTCTGCGATTTCAATTGCTGCACGCAAACGAATAATTGCTGTTGGGTATTCAGAACGCAAGTAAACGAAACCTTCGGTAGCACCAACTGCAACTGCTGCAATGGCCATTCCTTCTATCAATGTAAATGGATCTGCTTCGATTAAAATGCGGTCTGCAAATGTTCCGCTATCGCCCTCATCTGCATTACAACAGACATATTTTTGATCCGCTTTCGTATCTAGAACAGTCTTCCACTTGATGCCAGCTGGAAATCCTGCTCCCCCACGTCCGCGCAATCCTGAAGCAGTCACTTCGGCAACAATGTCACTTCCGCTTTGCGTTATTGCTTTACGCAAGCCAACAAGTCCACCATGAGATTCATAATCTTTAAGAGACAGCGGATCGATAATTCCAACTCGCTTATACGTAACGCGATCTTGCTTAGCAAACCATTGGATTTCATCCGTTGCACCTAGTGCCAGACTATGTGCTCCGCCGTGTAAGAAATCTGAGTCAAAGAGCGATGCAACATCTTGGGGTTGCACGGGACCGTATGCAATACGCCCCTTTTGGGTTACAACTTCTACAAGAGTTTCTAGCCAGAGAGCGCCCCGTGTTCCATTTCGAATTATGGTGACATCTAATGAACGCTTAACTGCTTCTTTTGCGATCAGGGCAGCAACTTGGTCGGCACCAATTGATACAGCGGCGCTGTCATTTGGAACATAGACAATGGTGCTCATGTTGTGACCTTTTCAACGTTTGCACGACCGATAAGTTCGCCATTAATCATTACTGAGGGACCTAGTGCGCAATTTCCGAAACAGTACGCTGATTTAATTTCAACATCGGCGTAGGTTTCATCGATTTTCTTGCCAAGTTTTTTCTCCACTGCTGCAACTAGTGCGCGCGAGCCAACTGCTTGGCACGCCTCCGCTACGCAAATTTGAATAGAACGCGCAGGCGATGGTGTGGAGCGCAGATCGTGATAATACGTAAGCACGCCATGGACATCTGCACGTGAAACATTAAATGTTTCTGCAATCAAGCCGACCGCATCATCATGGACGTATCCAAAACGCTCTTGTATAGATTGCAGCGCAATAAGCACTGGACCTTGAACGTTTTCCAAAGCGGACAACACGCGTGTTGCTTCTTCGATACTCCAAGTTGGATATGACATCTTAAAACAAACCTACAACCTTGCCATCGACATAATCAATGCGTTCAGCCGATGGAACCTTTGGTAATCCCGGCATTGTCATTACTTCACCGCAGACCAAGACAATGAATTCTGCTCCGGCAGATAAACGAACTTCACGGATGTTAAGTGAGTGCCCACTGGGTGCACCGCGAAGGGCCGCGTCCGTTGAGAATGAGTATTGAGTCTTTGCAACGCAGATTGGGAAGTGGCCATAGCCGCTCTCCTGTAACTCTTTAATCTTGTTGCGCACCTTGGAATCAGCCGTGACATTTGCTGCGCCATAGATCTTTGTTGCAACTGCTGTGACTTTTTCCCACAGCGTTGCGCTATCTTCGTAGACAAAAGTCATCTTAGATGGCGTCTCACAGAGTTCGACAACTGCGTGTGCAAGATCAGCAGCGCCTTTACCGCCATCTGCCCAGTGTGTTGCGAGCACAATCTTGACGCCCAGTGCTTGAACTTTCTTGCGAAGAAGTTCTACTTCTGCCTTTGTATCACTTGTGAAGTGATTGATTGAAACAACTAGTGGCAAGTTGTAGACAGTTGTGATGTTCTTGATATGGCGCTCCAGGTTAATCATTCCTTTTTCAAGAGCGCCAAGATCCTCATCCGTAATGGTTTTAAGGTCTGCGCCACCGTGATATTTGATTGCGCGAATAGTTGCTACGAGCACACACGCAGAGGGTGCAATGCCGGCTTTGCGGCACTTAATATCAATAAACTTTTCAGCTCCAAGGTCTGCGCCAAATCCAGCTTCAGTGATAACGTAATCTGCCAACTTAAGAGCAGATGTTGTCGCAACAACTGAGTTACAGCCGTGTGCAATGTTTGCAAATGGACCACCGTGAATAAATGCTGGAGTATTTTCTAACGTTTGTACCAAGTTTGGCTGGAAAGCATCTTTAAGAATTACAGTCATTGCACCATGTGCGTTTAGGTCACTAGCCAGAACAGGTTTTTTATCGCGTGTGTATGCCACAACGATTTTACCCATACGAACTTTTAAATCTTCAATAGAAGTTGCAAGGCAGAAAATTGCCATGATTTCAGATGCAACAACGATGTCGAATCCATCTTGACGTGGCATACCGTTTCCAACTCCACCGAGGGCTGCAACGATTTCACGCAGTGCTCGATCATTCATATCTACTACGCGCTTCCATGTAATACGACGAACATCAATATCTAACGTGTTTCCATGGTGGATATGGTTATCTAAAAGCGCTGCAAGTAAGTTATTTGCAAGTGCTATCGCACTGAAATCTCCGGTGAAGTGAAGATTAATATCTTCCATCGGCACAACTTGTGCGTACCCTCCACCTGCTGCCCCGCCCTTCATTCCAAAGACGGGTCCCAATGATGGTTCGCGAAGAGCAATCAGTGCATTCTTTCCAATGTGGCGAAGAGCATCACCCAAACCAACAGTTGTCGTTGTCTTACCCTCTCCTGCTGGAGTTGGACTGATGGCAGTTACTAATACAAGTTTGCTATCACTCTTTTTTGGCAAAGAGTCCAAGTACTTTAAAGAGATTTTTGCTTTGTAATGTCCGTATGGCTCGAGATGCTCCACGGCAATTCCAAGGGAAGCGCCAATTTCTAGAATTGGTTTCATTCTGGCTTTTTGAGCGATTTCGATGTCGGACATTTTTATCCCTTTGCTGCTCGTACCGCACTAGTTAGTGCAGGAAGCACTTGATGCAAATCACCGATGATTGCGTAATCTGCGTAATTGAGAATTGGAGCTTCAGGATCAGTATTAATAACCACAATTGTTTTACTGTTCTTCATTCCAGCAATATGTTGCATCGCACCTGAAATTCCGCATGCAATATAGAGATCTGGCGCGACTTTAGTACCAGTTTGTCCTACTTGTTCTGCGTGTGGACGCCAACCAGAGGCAGTCACAACACGTGAACAACCAACGGTTCCTTCCATTAATGCAGCGAGTTCTTCTAATTTGCTAAAGCCTTCTGGTCCGCCAACACCACGACCGCCAGAAATAATTACCTTCGCATCAGTAAGTGTTACGCCACCGCTTTTGGATTCACCAGAGTCACGGCTAAGCACACGAACAACAGTGTCACTTGCTTCAAGTGTTGGTTGAAATTCAGCAACCGTTG
>JBEENC010000012.1:0-14581 GCA_041192285.1 Actinomycetota bacterium | reverse complement strand
GCAGGTTTTTTACTTGGCGTAGGGGTCTTTCCTGAAGTTAAAGTTTGTGGGGCGCGATTGGCGGGGCGTCTGCGCTTCCGCTTTTTCTTCGTACCTTCGCTGCCCGCACCAGGTGCAGGGATCATGGGGTAAGGCTACTGCTCTAACCTTACTTATTGTGAGTACAGCACTAGGCGCCGCAGGAGAACTGGCTATTCGTTCACTCATTGAACGCGCACCACTAGCTAGCTCACTGGCTGCTGCCTTTAAGGCCGAAGGTTTTACATTGGCCTTAGTTGGCGGACCTGTGCGTGATGCAATTCTTGGTCGTCTCGGAAATGATTTAGATTTCACAACGAATGCAACACCACAAGCGAGTAAGAAAATTCTTTCAACATGGGCAGAACATATTTGGGAAACTGGAATCGAATTCGGAACTGTTGCGGGAAGACGTGGTGACACAACTGTTGAAGTAACTACATATCGCAGCGAAATATATGAACCACGGAGTCGCAAACCAGAAGTGCAATACGGAAAAGATATTAATGGTGACTTATCTCGTCGCGACTTCACGGTTAATGCAATGGCACTTGAACTTACGTCTGCAAAACCAGAGTTTATCGATCCATTTAATGGTCTAATTGATTTAAGTAAGAAGTTACTTCGCACGCCAAGTAGCGCGGAACAATCTTTTTCTGATGATCCACTCCGCATGATGCGCGCTGCGCGTTTTGCAAGCCAACTAGATTTTGAAATAGCGCCAGATGTTTTATCTGCCATGAATTCCATGACAGATCGCATTTCTATAATTTCAGTAGAGCGTGTGCGAGATGAGTTTATAAAAATACTCATGTCTAAAAATCCGCGAACCGGAATTACAATTCTTGTTGAAACTGGGCTTGCTGCAATTGTCTTGCCAGAAATTCCTAAGTTGCAATTAGAAATCGATGAACACCATCACCACAAAGATGTGTATGAACACTCACTTACTGTGCTCGAACAAGCAATTGCACTAGAGCATCGTTTGGATGGACCAAACCTTGTAAGCCGACTAGCAGCGCTCTTGCACGATATTGGGAAACCAAAGACTCGTGCACTCATCGATGGCGGTGGAGTTTCATTTCATCACCACGAAATAGTTGGAGCACGTCTTGCCGTCACGCGCCTTAAAGCTCTGCACTTCGATAATCACACAATCGAAGCTGTAGAAACTCTGATCGCTCTGCACCTGCGTTTTCACGGATATGGCGACGGAGAATGGAGTGATTCTGCTGTGCGCCGATATGTGCGAGACGCTGGTGAGTTACTCATGCATTTACATGTATTAACTCGCGCCGATTGCACAACTCGTAACGCAAAGAAAGCGCAACGTTTGGCTGCAACGTATGACAGTTTAGAAAATCGAATTGCGGTTCTGATGGAACAAGAAGAGTTATCAAAGATTCGCCCTGATCTAGATGGCGCACAAATAATGCAGATTTTGGGTATCAAACCATCTGCAGCAGTTGGACGTGCGCTAGATTTTCTTATGGAAATCCGCTTAGAACGCGGGCCAATTGGTATTGATGCAGCAACCCGCGAGCTACTTACTTGGTGGAAAACTAATTCTTAAGAAAGAATTTTTCTGGCCTAAGCAAACGCAAAGCGACAAGTAAATAACTTGCACTCACAAGGGCTGGAACCCATGGCGTCACACCACTTGTCGGAAGCATCAAGGCCGCAATTAGCCCACCGCTAACGATTGCACCATTTACTAATACGTCATAGACAGCAAATACGCGACCACGGTAGTAATCATCGATCTTTGATTGCACGAGAGCATCATTCGTTACTTTCACATTTTGCCCACAGAGCGCAACAAAGAATCCAGTCAAAGCAAGAGCAATTTCAGTCTGTGAAATAACTAAAAAGATTGGACCGCCAGCGCCAACAAGTAAGGACCACTTAATCCATCTGTGACGCCCAAAACGTCTCACGCCATAAGGCGCTGTCAGCGCACCAAGTGTTATTCCAACACCAGCAATTGTTAAAACAATTCCAAATCCTTTTAACCCTGCTTCTGGATTAGATGGCGAGTTAAAAGTATTTCGCTCTAACAAAAGAGCTGTAAGAGTTAACGCTGTAATCCCACCGCGTTGTACTGCCGTTGCAATAATTCCACGAATTGCATCTGAGTGTGTCCGCAGGAAAGCAAAACCTTCACGCATCTCATTGACACCTTCTTTAAAGCTTGCCTCTTTTACTTCGTGTGGCAGTGGACCAATTTCTTTTTTGCCTACACGCAAGGTAAGCAGCGCAGCAGAGAGATAACCACCGGCCGCAAATAAAACCAAAATTGCATCGGCGTGATCGGCAACAGCCAAGTTATTGAAAATGTTTCGAATCGCAACGCCAAGTCCGCCGCCGAGAACAACAAGAACAGATCCACCAGTGACAGCTAAAGCATTTGCACTAATAAGTGATTTGCTTTCAATTATTAATGGCAAGCCTGCAGAGAGTCCAGCCAAAATCAAACGATTAATTCCAAATGCAATAAGCACAAAGATTGTTAAAAGAACCCCTGTTTGTCCGCTAAATACCAAGAGCGCAACGATAAGCAGATTTATAGCTCGCGCAAGATTGGAAAACAAGAGTGCACGTTGTCTGGAAACGCGATCAAGAATTGTTCCAACAAATGGACCAACTAGTGAGTATGGCAATAAAACAACTGCGAATCCAAGAGCAGCGCTGAGTGCATCCGCTTGTCGTTCAGGTGAAAAAAGAACAAAAGATGCAAGGGCGCTTTGAAATAAACCATCAGTTGCCTGACCACTCCAACGCACCCCTAGCAAACGTGAGAGTCTAGGGTGGCGTAAAAGTTCCCAGAAATTCATAGGACAAGCGTAGTAAGCAATGAAGGATTATTCTTGCTTATTATGAAATCGCAACGCTCCTATATCGACTACTCACTTAATAAGCGCGCAACGCTTATGAAGTTATTTCGCGGTGTAGTTGATGCGTGCGATGCCGACCCTTACTTAATGCGCGCTGCAAAGTTTCACGGTGAAAGAGTGCAACGCAATTGTCCAGTCTGCAAAAAAACATCACTCGTTGAATTGCGATACGCCTTTGGTGATCAATTAGGGCAGTACTCAGGACGAATTAAAACTCCAGATGAACTTTCGGAGATGGAGCGCGAATTCGGTGAATTTCGTGTGTATATCGTTGAAGTCTGCCGCGACTGTTCCTGGAATCATTTGTGCGCATCTTTTGTTCTGGGAGATGGAATAGAACGCAAACCACCTAGGCATGTACGCACACTGGAAGATGATGATTGGGTAAAGGGGTAATCTTTCACCGTGCGCAAATTTGTTATTAGATCAGCGATTTTCCTAGCCGGCTTTGGCTTTATCGCGGGTGCAACCCTTTTTGCCTTTGCCTATTTCACTGTCTCCGTTCCAGATCCAAATGCTTTCGTAAATAGCCAATCAACAATTATTCAATATTCAAATGGTGAAGAAATCGGTCGCATTGGTTCTGAAAACCGCCAGATCGTTCCGCTTGCAAAAATTCCTATGAATGTTCGCCACGCTGTACTTGCAGCCGAAGACCGCGGCTTTTATTCAAACCGCGCTTTTAGCATCACCGGTATTGCGCGCGCTGTATTGAATAATTTACGTGGCGGATCTCTTCAAGGTGGTTCAACAATTACACAGCAATACGCCAAGACCGCATTTTTATCTCCCGAGCGCACAATTCAGCGCAAGATCAAAGAGTTAGTGATCGCAATAAAACTAGAGAACCAGCTATCTAAAGATCAGATCTTTGAAAGTTACCTCAACACCATTTACTTTGGCCGTGGTTCATACGGCGTGCAAACTGCTGCCCAGCAATACTTCAATCGCAACGTTGACCAACTAACAAATGCTCAGGCAATCGTGATTTCATGCATTTTGCGCTCCCCTGGTTTTTATGATCCTTCGTACTCCAAAGAAAATGAAGAGCGCCTGACTGATCGTTTTGCTTACGTATTAAAAGGCATGATTGAAGCAGAGTGGCTAACACCAGAAGAAGCTGCGAAAATTGAATTCCCAACCATTGCACCACGCGTCACATCTGGTTCACTGAGCGGACCAAAGGGTCACATCATCGAGGCCGTCTCTAAAGAACTTAAAGGGCTTGGCTTTACCGAAGAACAATTACTAGTCGGTGGTTTAGTTATTAAAACCACCATCGATCAAAAAGCACAGACAGCAGCGGTTGATGCAATTAACAAATTAACACCAACAAAAGTGCCAGAAAACCTACATATTGCACTCGTAGCAATTCGCCCAGGCACAGGCGAAGTCGTTGCTATGTATGGAGGCGCCGATTACTTAAAGCGCCAACTCAACGATGCAACGCAAGCGATTGCGCTAGCCGGATCTACTTTCAAATCATTTGCACTCGTTGCAGCGCTAGAAGCAGGAATTCCGTTGACTTCGATGTGGAATGGCGATTCACCACAAATATTTGATGATTTAGGAAAACCGTATGAAGTGGGAAATTATGGCAACGAAGGTTGGGGCCAAGTAGATTTATTATTTGCAACAAAGCACTCCATTAACACTGTCTATGTTCCACTCGGACAAAAAGCTGGGTTAGATAATGTTGTCAGTGCAGCACGTCGCGCCGGAATTCCAGACACCGTTGCAATGATGCCAACACCATCTGTCGCCCTTGGACCTGCAAGTCCTCACGTTATAGATGTTGCTAACGCTTATGCCACATTTGCGGCGCAAGGAATAAAATCAAAACCTTATTTAGTTACCAGTGTTATGGGCGCAAATAAGGGTGTGCTCTATGAAGGTAGAGTGCAAACAGAAGAGGTTTTCTCTAAAGAAGTTATGGCCGACTTAACCTATGCACTTAAATCAGTTGTAAATGGTGGAACAGGTGCAGCAGCCCTGGCCCTTGGCAGACCAGCAGCTGGTAAAACCGGAACATCACAATCAAATGCGTCCGCGTGGTTTAGTGGTTACACACCACAACTTGCAGCATCTGTTTCATTCTTTAGAGATGATGCAACACAAACACTTAACGGTATTGGTGGACTTACATCCGTTACCGGTGGATCTTTCCCAGCGCGCATTTGGACAGCGTTCATGAAAGGTGCACTTAAGGGCGAGCCCATCATGGATTTCCCAGCACCATCTAACGTCGGCGGCCTTGAACCAATCGTGATGACATCTGGCGGTGTTCAGGTTCCTAAGAAGTAGTGAGGCACCAGCCACACGCATGATTCTGAGCGTGATTTTCACTTAACCCGCCGAGCAGTTACTCTTGGCCAGCAATACAAGCACTAACCCTCCTGTCACAGAAATACTGTGGCCGTCTTAGTCCAGAGGAGGTCGGGTTAACGCATGCGTCACTATGAATTAATGGTCATTCTTGATCCAGAACTTGAAGAACGCACAGTCACACCAAGCCTTGAGACGTATCTCAAAATCATCAAAGAGAGTGGTGGCCGCGTCGACAAGCTCGATGTGTGGGGCCGTCGCCGTATGTCCTTTGAGATTTTAAAGAAAGCCGAAGGCATTTATGCAGTCGTAGATATGCACTGCGAGCCAGCTGCCATCAAAGAGTTGGATCGCCAACTCAATTTGAATGAGTCAGTCTTACGCACAAAGGTTATTCGTCCAGAGTAAATTATCGGAGTAATCCGATACTTTGATGAGTATCCGTTTAGCACGGACCCCAGAGTAGATACGTAGAGAAAGAGGAAAAGAAATGGCAGCAGGAGATACAACAATCACAATGATCGGCAACCTTGTCGATGATCCAGAACTACGTTTCACACCATCAGGTGCGGCCGTAGCAAAATTTCGTGTTGCCTCAACACCTCGTTACTTAGATAAGCAAACCAATGAGTGGAAAGATGGCGAGAGCCTCTTTTTACAATGTCAGATCTGGCGTCAAGCAGCAGAAAATGTTGCAGAGTCACTGACAAAAGGAATGCGCGTAATTCTTTCCGGTCGTCTAAAGCAACGTTCGTATGAAACTAAAGAGGGCGAAAAGCGCACCGTCTTTGAGGTTGAAGTTGATGAAGTTGGTCCATCACTACGAAGTGCAACCGCAAAGGTGACACGTACACAACGTGCGGCCGGTGGTGCATCTTCTGGTTCATTTGGTTCACCTGCGGCATCTACTGAAACTTTCTCAGATGATCCATGGGCTGCAGCCTCTACAACAACAGCCGGCGGCGGATGGGCAACCACCACCAACGACGAACCTCCGTTTTAAACAATCCACCTATCCATCCATTCCTTCGACTAGCTAACTAAAAGCAGTAGAAGGGCCCGAAAAGGAGCACCACAATGGGAGCAAGAAATAACAGAGCTCTAAAAGAGCCAAAGAATAAGGGCGCGAAAGCTGCTGCCCTTAATAAGAAGTTTAAGAAGAAGCCTTGCAGCTTCTGCCAGAACAAAGTTGAATATATCGATTACAAAGACATTGCTACTTTGCGCAAATACATCTCTGATCGCGGCAAGATCCGTGCTCGTCGTGTAACTGGTGCATGTACACAACACCAACGCTCAATCGCTACTGCTGTCAAAAACAGCCGTGAAGTTGCGCTGTTGCCTTACACATCAAGTGCTCGATAAGGAGATATGACTCATGAAACTAATCCTTACTCGTGAAGTTCCAAAGCTTGGTGCAGCAGGAGATGTTGTCACCGTCAAAGATGGTTTCGCACGCAATTACTTATTGCCACGCGGAAACGCAATCGCATGGTCTGAAGGCGGCGAGAAGCAGATTGAAGGCATCCGTCGTGCACGTCGCGCTCGCGAAGTTCGCGATATCGATCACGCAAAAGAGATTAAGTCAGCCCTTGAAAAAGCAGCTCTGACCATCAAGGTCAAAGTTGGAACTGGCGGACGACTATTTGGTTCAGTAACAGATAAAGATGTTGCAGCAGCAATCAAGTCAGCCACAGGCAATGACATTGATCGTCACAGCATCAAGATCACTGGACACATCAAGAAGATTGGAAATCACACAGCGAAGGTTTCACTTGCGCACGCAGTTGTTGCAAGCGTAGATATCACTGTTGTTTCTGCTTAACTAAGCGTAATTAAACGGGCTCACCGCACTGCGGTGGGTCCGTTTTACTTTGTCGCTACAGCGACCAAAGATTTCTTAAATAAATCGGATGTAAATTGGCTCTGGGCAAGATCAAACTTTTCTCCACCCCATGCTCGGAAATCGAAATCAATATCTGAAATAGATGCCTGAATTGCGGCCCACAAAGTCCATCCATACTTTGCCATCAATGATTGCAACCACGCACGTGCAATTTTCTCTGGACGGTGTGCGCCGTAGTACGCGTCGATTAATTCAACTAATGCGTCGTACTCTAAAAATGCTTCTGCCCAGATGTTTCCAAGCTCAAAGCAAGCGTCGTTGTTGCCTGAGTATTCATAATCAATAAGCCAGATTTTTTCGCCATCATCAATGAAATTACCTGGCAACAAGTCGTTATTACATGGAACTATTCCAGAAGGCAGCACAGACAGAGCCTTTTTAAGATCTGTAACGTGGCTTTCATAATCTAAATACTTATCTGGATATATAAATTTATTTGATTGCACAATGTCCAAATAACGCTTTTGAAGAGTAAACATATTGAAATCGCTGACGAATGGTTTTGCACTATGCAATGTGCGTGCAGCCTTTGCAACCCGCGGCAAGTTATTTGCAATATCCTGGGCGCCAAATGTTTTGCCGTTGATATAACTAATCAATAAAAGTCCTTGACCTGGCAGATAATCATGAACCGTTGCACCGATTCCGGCTTCAGCTGCGATGATGGTGTTTTTGTATTCATCCTCGCGATTGATATTGAGCAAGTCGGATGAGTTACTAGAAATGCGTGCAACGTATTTTGTGCCATCTGATTGCACGGCTAAATTTCTATTTGTTAGGCCACCAGATAATTCAGTAACCGATGTTCTATTTTTTACCAATGGCACTTGGTCAAGTAGCGCGCCAAAGGTTGATTCAAGTTCTGTGGCACCGGGCATAAGTTCAGGATACATTTAGGCTATGAGTAAGTCACCACTTCCTAGCCGGGCAAAAATTGTCATTATCGGCGGCGGAGTTGGCGGGACCTCAGTTGCTTTTCACTTAGCCGAACTCGGTGAAAAAGATGTCATTCTGCTCGATCGCAACGAGTTAACGAGCGGCTCTACTTTTCACTCCGCTGGCCTTGTAGGACAACTACGAGCAGATCCAACTCTTACAAAGATGAATATGCACTCAGTTGATTTATATCGCCGCCTACAAAAAACCGATACTCCCCCAAGTTGGCGCGAGTGCGGCAGCATTAAATTGGCAACAACTCCAGAGCGCATGGAAGAAATCCGCAGACAAATCGGTTGGGCGCGCACATTTAACTTAGATCTCAAAGAAATTAGTCCGAAAGAGGCACAAGAACTATTTCCACTAATGAATCTAGAAGGAGTGCTCGGTGCTTCTTATTTAGCATCTGATGGTCAAGTAGATCCTTCGCAACTTGCGATGGCGATGGCAGCGGGGGCGCGCACAGCAGGCGTGCAGATATTTACACATACCCGAGTCCTTTCAATTCAAACAGAAAAAGGTCGCGTTAAATCTGTCACAACAGATAAAGGCGTTATCGAGTGTGAAGTAATCGTTAATTGCGGTGGCATGTATGCACCATCTATTGCACGCATGGTTGATGTGCGAGTTCCAATTGTTCCGATGAGTCATCAATACTTAATTACCGATAACTTCATGGATGCAAACGCTCCACTTCTGCCTTCTCTACGCGACCCTGATTCGCTAATTTATTTCCGACAAGAAGTACAGGGCTTATTAATGGGTGGGTATGAACGCAACTCAAAGGCGTGGTCTGCTGACTATCAAAACTTTGATGACATCCCTGCTAATTTTAATAACCAAATACTCGGTGAAGATTGGGATCGCTTTGAAGAGATTGCTGTTAACTCACAACGCCGCGTTCCAAAGATGAGTGAAATTGGTGTCAAAAGTTTTATTAATGGACCAGAAGGATTTACACCCGATAACGAATTCTGTTTAGGTGAAACCGAAGTCGGCGGATTCTTCGTTGCCGCTGGTTTCTGCGCACACGGAATTGCAGGAGCTGGCGGCATTGGAAAAGTTGTTGCCGAATGGGTTGTTGCAGGAGAGCCAACTATGGATCTGTGGCACATGGATATCAAACGCTTTGGTGCTTCTTATCGTTCACCTGATTTCACACTCAAGCGCATCAGCGAAAACTACGAGGCCTACTACGACATTCACTATCCAGGAGAAGAACGCCAGAGTGCGCGCCCTGGTAAGAAATCTCCGGCATATGAATGGCACCTAGCAAATACCGCAGTCTTCGGAGAAAAATCTTCTTGGGAGAGGGTGAATTACTACGCCAACCATGAAAGCGATGATGCGTTAAAACCATACGGATGGGCGGGCAAACACTGGTCATCAGCAGTTGCCGCAGAACACCGAGCAACCCGTGAAAACGCTGGTTTATTTGATGAATCTAGCTTTGCAAAAGCAATCATTAGCGGCGCGCAAGCACCTGATTTTCTTAACTGGGTTTGTGCCAATGATGTTGTTAAAGGCGTTGGCCGCACTGTTTATACGCAAGCACTTAATACTCGTGGTGGAATCGAATCTGATTACACAGTGACGCAAACAGGTGATAGTGAATTCTTAATTATCACTGGCACAGCGTTTTCAACACACGACTTTGGTTGGCTAGAAAAACAAAAGCGCGAAGGTGGATTTAAAGATGTAACAATAAAAGTTGTTACAGAAGAATTTGCATGCTTTGCACTGATGGGACCAAAGGCTAGAACAATTCTTGCAAAGACCACAGATTACGATCTGTCTCACGCCAACTTCTCTTTTATGCACTCACGCGAAATAAGTATTGCAGGTGTCAAAGTTAGAGCCACAAGATTGACATACGTTGGCGAACTTGGTTGGGAAATTTATGTGCCTGTGGGTGAGGGTAAGAAAGTTTGGGAAGCGTTAATTGCTGCCGGAAGCGATGAAGGGTTAATGGCGTGTGGGTATCGCGCGATTGAATCACTACGTCTTGAAAAGGGTTATCGCGCATGGGCTGGGGAAATAAATACTGAGACAACACCATATGAAGCAGGTCTTGGATTTGCGATTTCAAAGAAGAAAGAAAAGTTCATTGGCAGAGACGCACTAGACACCGCCAAGCAATCAAGAAAACTTGTTGCGATGACATTTGATGACATCCGCCAAGTTCCACTGGGTAATGAACCAGTGCGTATTAATGGCAGCGTTGTTGGTCGCGTCAAAAGTGGCGGCCAGGGTTACACAATCAATAAAGCAATTGGTTATGCCTATTTACCAACTGAGCACACAACTCCTGGTACTTCCGTTGATGTTGAATTCTTTGGCACATGGGCAACTGGTGTTATTTGCGTGGAACCGCTATTTGATCCGGAAAATTCAAAGATTCGTTTGTAATCTCAATACGTGAGAATTTTAAAAATACTTTCATCCACACGATAAAACCATTCTGACCTGCGTAAATGCTCTAATCCCCAAAGTTACCCACATTTGATTAACAGGTATTTACACAGGGAAACGGGGTTATTCACCTACTTACCCACAGCTTCATCCACAGCAAGAGGTAGCGATTTTCGCTTGTCTAAGCGTAAATCTCTACGGTTCGAGCATGGGCGAAGGCCCTGTCAGTGCTCTATGGAAAGGTGGTCTTTGTGAGTATCGCAGAACTACCTAACCGCGGAAATACACAACGCGAAGACGCAACTGCATTCGAACGCACACCACCACAAGATCTCATTGCAGAACAATCTGTACTTGGTGGAATGCTCTTAAGTAAAGATGCCATTGCAGATGTTGTAGAAATTTTACGCGAACGCGACTTCTATAGACCAGCACACGAATTAATTTATGACGCAGTTATCGATCTCTATGGTCGCGGTGAACCAGCTGATGCCGTCACAGTCTCTGCCGAACTCACAAAACGCGGTGACATTGCACGCGCCGGTGGCGCGCCATATTTACACACACTTATTTCTTCCGTTCCAACCGCGGCTAACGCAAGTTACTACGCAAAGATTGTTCGTGAGCATGCCATCATGCGCAGACTCGTTGAAGCAGGAACAAAGATTGTTCAACTTGGTTATGCCGTAGAAGGCGAAGTTGATGACGCTGTTGATCAAGCACAAGCAGAAGTGTATGCAGTCACAGAACGCAGATCTTCAGAAGATTATGTACAACTAGCGACACTTTTGCCGCAAGCACTCGATGAGATTGAAAACATCGCCAAAGGCATTGGTGTTGAAGGCATCATGACAGGATTTAAATCACTCGACGAACTCACACACGGATTACACCCAGGCAACATGATCATCCTTGCGGCGCGTCCTGCAGTTGGTAAATCAACACTTGGACTAGATATTGCGCGACATGCATCAATCCATGATGGCAAAACTTCTGTCATCTTCTCTCTGGAAATGTCGCGCTCAGAAATCACAATGCGTATGTTATCCGCTGAAGCACGTGTTGGTTTAAATAATATCCGCTCCGGTCAACTCTCAGATGAAGAGTGGACACGGCTGGCACGTCGTATGGGCGAGATCTCTGATGCACCACTATTTATTGATGATTCACCAAATCTTTCAATGATGGAGATCCGTGCAAAGGCGCGACGCCTTAAGCAGCGCCACGATCTCAAACTTATTGTTATTGACTACTTACAGCTCATGTCATCAGGCAAGCGCGTTGAAAACCGCCAACAAGAAGTTTCCGAATTCTCACGTCACCTTAAGTTGATGGCAAAAGAGTTAGATGTTCCTGTCATCGCTATTTCACAGCTCAATCGTTCACCAGAACAACGCTCTGATAAAAAACCAATGCTCTCTGACTTACGTGAATCTGGTTCTATCGAACAGGACGCTGACGTTGTAATTCTTCTGCACCGCGATGATATGTATGACTCACAGAACCGATCAGGCGAAGCTGATTTGATCATCGCTAAGCACCGTAACGGACCAACTCGAACACTTACAGTTGCTGCCCAACTTCACTTTGCACGATTTGTGGATATGGCTCAAAACCCAGGTAGCGGCACAGACTTTACGCAGCAGAGGCAGAGCGAAGAGTAATTAACTAACCTTGCTTCTTGTCTTATCTGCAATATAAATACCTGCAATAACAATTGCGCCACCAATTAACTGAATTGCATTCCATGATTCACCAATCCAGATCCAGGCGAAGATTCCGGCAAGAACTGGTTCGAGCATTCCGATGACAGAGCTGGTCGATGCTGAGAGAATTTTAATGCCGGCGAGAACGCATAGGTAGGGAATTACTGTTCCCAAAACTACGATCCATAAAATTAAAGTCCACCCAGGCGCATTTGAATCTTTAAGCGGACCTTCAAGATTCATAGATTGATTAAAAATTTTGAAGGGAAAATTCCATAGTGGGAAGACAATAGATAACAGCGCCGAGGAGATTCCGAAACCAAAAACAGTAAGAGAGTATGTTGAACGAGTTGGTGTGAGGCGCTCACTAAGAACAAAAAAAGTTGCTAAAGCAAAAGCATCTAAAAATGCGGCGATTACTCCGAGGGTGTCTAGCGTCATGCCGTCCCATACTTGCGCGAGCAAGAGCATGCCAACGAATGCTAGAGAGATTGCGATCCACATATCCTTTGGAACAAATGATTTGCGGACGTATTTAATCCAGAGAACAATCCAAATCGGAGCGGTAAATTCAATGATGAGAGCCATGGATACGTGCATACGGGAGATGGCTATGAAATAACCAAATTGCACCAGTGCGAAGCCGATGAGGCTATAGGTAATTAAGAGTGGCCACTCGTTAAGTTTTACTTTAAGCGATTTGTAATTAGTTAGTAATACATAGGCCAGCAAGACAAGAAACGCGCCACCTGTGCGCACCTGAAGCATTCGCCATTCAGAGAGTCCGTTTTGCATAACCATCTTGGCAACGATGCCGTTGAGGGCAAACGCAGTTGCTCCGATGATAAGAAAGACTTCACCTTTATGACGTGTAAACATCAGGCAAGGTTAGCGGATAAGTTAGAAGGCGTTTTGTGGAATCTCCATGATTGCGCCATCAGTTCCTTCAACAATTGTGCGATCTGCTGTGATGTGTGGCAAGTAGTTCAGGCAGAAGAACTTTGCTGAAGCAATTTTTCCTGTGTAGAAGTCTGTGTCTTTTCCTGCATTGCCCTTAAGTTTTTCAGTAGCGATATCTGCTTGGCGAAGCAATAACCATGCAGTGATGATGTCACCGACTGCCATAAGGCAACGAGAAGTGTTTAAGCCCACTTTATAAATTTCTATTGGGCTTTCTTGTGATGCCATTGCATGACCAACAAGTACAGCAACGATGCCATTGAGATCGCCAACTGCTTTGAGCAGTGCGGCTTTCTCTTCTGGGTGCGTGCCGCCGGCTTGTGCGTAATCAGCAATTTCTTTACCAAGTAGACCAAGAGCGCGACCGCCATCTTTAACAATTTTGCGGAAGAAGAAATCAAGACCTTGAATAGCAGTTGTGCCTTCATACAAGGTGTCGATCTTTGCATCGCGGACATATTGTTCTAGTGGCCAATCTTGTGTGAACCCAGCGCCACCAAATGTTTGAAGGGACTCTGTACCAAGAAGTGTCCACGACTTTTCAGAACCGTATCCCTTTACAACTGGAAGCAATAGATCGTTCAGCGCTTCCATATCCGCAAGGCGATCTGCGTTGCCCGCTTCGCGTGCTAATTCGATTTCATCTTGGATGGATGCGGTGTAGAGAACAAGGGCTCGCATGCCTTCGGAATAAGACTTTTGGACCATCAATGAGCGACGCACATCTGGGTGCTTAATAATTGTTACACGTGGGCTTGCTTTATCGTTCATGACCTTCATATCGCCACCCTGCACGCGAGTTTTGGCGTATGAAAGTGCTTGCTGATACCCAGCAGATAAGGTTGCAATTGCCTTTGTGCCAACCATCATGCGAGCGAATTCAATAACTTTAAACATCTGTGCAATACCTTCGTGCACATCACCCAAGAGATAGCCAACAGCTGGTTCTTTCTCTCCTAGATTTACTTCACAGGTGGCTGAAACATTTAGCCCCATTTTGTGTTCTACACCTGTTACATAAACACCATTGCGTTTTCCAAGGTCACCAGTTTTGTGATCAAACATGAATTTAGGAATTAAGAAAAGGGATAATCCCTTTGTTCCTGGTCCGCCACCTTCACGGCGCGCAAGAGTGAAGTGCATGATGTTTTCAAATATGTCAGCATCGCCTGAAGTGATGTAACGCTTTGTACCAGTGATGTGCCATGTGCCATCGCTTTGTTGCACAGCTTTGCTACGACCAGCGCCAACATCTGAACCAGCATCTGGTTCTGTTAATTGCATCGTTGCGCCCCAGTGGCGATCAACCATTAACTTTGCAATGTGCTTTTGTTCATCCGTTCCCAACATAAATGCAACGTGCGCGAAGGCATAACCAGATGCGTAGATGTGAATTGATGGGTTAGAACCCAAAACCATTTCTG
>JBEENC010000011.1:0-14732 GCA_041192285.1 Actinomycetota bacterium | reverse complement strand
CGGGTAATGCGAGAGACAACTTGTTCAACATCGCCTTCTGCGCGAGTCAATTCGCGCTGCACATCACTTGCCTCAGTTTGTGCGCCAATGCGCAGGTCGCGTGCATTATTTGCACGAATCGTTAACTTACTAATCTCAGCAATTTCAGGAAGATTTGCTGCCTTATTTTTTAGAGTTGCAGTCGTGAAATCAAAATTTTGAATATCTAGAATGTGGCGCTGATCGCTGGGGCTGGCTTTCATAACGCCTCCCTGGCTTGGTAAGTGCAATATGTGTAATTGTTTTTGTTTGCCTGGTGGGCGCTGAGGGTTTCGAACCCCCGACATTCTCGGTGTAAACGAGACGCTCTACCACTGAGCTAAGCACCCTTACGTTCCACCGTTAAGTGGAAGCCCTAAGTCTAACCTATTAAAGAGATGCGATTGCACCCTTGTAATCAGCGATGTTACGCGCATCGCCCATGCCATTTACTACCTGCCAACGCAGGATTCCTTCTTTATCAATTACGAATGTGCCACGAGTTGCGCAACCTCGCTCTTCATTAAAAACACCGTATGCCTTTGCTGCGCCGCCATGTGGCCAGAAATCTGCAAGCACTGGAAACTTATAACCTTCTTGTTCTGCGAATGTGCGTTGTGCATACATTGGATCGCAAGAGACAGCAAGCAATTGCACATCATCATTTTGAAATGCAGCAAGATCATCACGAAGTGCACAGAGTTCTCCCGTGCACATTCCTGAAAATGCGAATGGATAGAAGAGAACTACTACGTTTTTCTTTCCTTTAAATGAAGAGAGTGAAACGTTTGTTCCGTGTTGGTCCATCAAATTAAAATCTGGAGCCACTTGGCCAATGGTTAGTGTCATATGAGCAAACTTATCGCTTGCCAGCCTTACGTGCCACTAGACGTGTGGCGGTCCAATCTTTTGAAATAGGAATAGTGGAAGTTTGGCTTAAGCCGGCCGTCGGTGCGGCATCTTGAATCTCACTTGGTTCAACGTGATACGGGCGACCAAGTTTTGGAGTAAGTACCCAGATTGGTCCTGTTTCAGAAAGATAGGTAAGTGCATCAACTAATTCATCAACGAGATCACCATCTCCATCTCGCCACCACAAAATAACCGCGTCGACTACTTCGTGAATATCACTATCTAAGAAATCTGTTCCGGTGATGGATTTAATAGATGCACGGAGTTCGTCATCGCACTCATCGTCATAGCCAACCTCAAGTACAAGGTCGCCTTGGGCTAATCCCAGTCTGCTTGGCACAGGCTAAGTCCACACAATGATTGGCGCGAGCGCAAGTGTTTTGCTGGCATTGATTGGCGTCAATTTCCACTAACTGCCCAGTACGTGGAGAATACGTCTATGAGCGAAACATTTGAGGCGCCAGATCAGATCATCGAACAGCTGGTAGATACAGACCCAAGTGAAACCGCCGAATGGCAAGCATCTTTTGATCAAGCCCTCAAACATGCAGGACCGGTACGTGCTCGTTATTTAATGCTCAATCTTTTAAAGCATGCACGTGAAAATGGCGTTCCACTCTCTGCTCTTCGTACAACTGATTACATCAACACTATTTCTCCGTCGCACGAACCAGAGTTTCCAGGAGATGAATTAATTGAACGTCGCATCCGCGCATTTAACAGATGGAATGCAGCAATGCTTGTGCATCGCGCGCAACGTCCTGGTGTTGGAGTCGGTGGACACATTTCTACATACGCATCTTCGGCTGCGTTATATGAAGTTGGCTTTAACCACTTCTTCCGTGGACAAGATCACCCAGGTGGCGGTGATCAAATTTTCTTCCAGGGACATGCCTCCCCTGGAATGTATGCACGCGCATTTCTTGAAGGACGCTTTAGCGAAGATCAGTTAGATGGATTCCGTCAAGAACTTTCACATCCTGCAGGTGGATTATCTTCATATCCACATCCACGTTTGATGCCAGATTTTTGGCAGTTCCCAACTGTGTCTATGGGTATTGGTCCAATCAATGCAATTTATCAAGCGCGCTTTAATCGTTACTTACATAACCGTGGAATTAAAGACACATCAGATCAACGCATCTGGGCATTCCTTGGAGATGGCGAAGTTGATGAAGTAGATACTCTGGGCGCAATTGGATTAGCAACTCGCGAGAAGTTAGATAACCTCACATTCGTTGTTAACTGTAACTTGCAACGTCTAGACGGACCTGTGCGCGGTAATGGCAAGATTATTCAAGAGCTCGAATCGGTATTCGGTGGCGCCGGATGGAATGTTATAAAAGTTATTTGGGGACGCGGTTGGGATCCACTACTTGCCCAAGATCGCGAAGGCGCACTCGTTAACTTGATGAACAACACACTCGATGGTGATTACCAAACATTTAAAGCAGAAAACGGCGCATTCATCCGTGAGCACTTCTTTGGTCGCGATCCACGCACTGCAGCAATGGTTTCTAATTGGAGCGATGATCAAATTTGGGGATTACAACGTGGTGGACATGATTACCGCAAACTCTTTGCGGCCTACACTGCAGCAGTTCAAGACAATGGCCGCCCAACTGTAATTCTGGCTAAAACAATTAAAGGCTGGACGCTTGGTTCGCACTTCGAGGGCCGTAACTCAACGCATCAGATGAAGAAGATGACTAAGGAAGATATTTTGCAATTCCGTGATCGTCTGCAGATTCCACTAACCGATGACAAACTTGATGCGTATTTGCCTTCTTATTATCGTCCACCAGCAGATTCACCAGAAGCAAAATACTTAGCAGAGCGTCGTCAGGTGCTCGGTGGATCAATTCCACGTCGTCGCACTCTTTCTAAGCCACTTGCACAACCAGATGACTCTGCATATGAATCAGTAAAGCGCGGCTCAGGTCATCAAGAAATTGCAACAACAATGGCGTTTGTTCGCATGCTTAAAGATTTGATTAAAGATCCTGGACTTGGTTCTCGCCTTGTGCCAATTATTCCTGACGAAGCGCGCACATTTGGTTTGGATTCACTCTTTCCAACCCTAAAGATTTATTCACCAAACGGTCAGCGGTACATGTCAGTTGATCGCGAACTCATGCTTTCTTACAAAGAATCAACTGAAGGTGTAATTCTTCACGAAGGTATTAACGAAGCGGGCTCTGTCGCATCCTTTACTGCAGTTGGTTCTTCATATTCAACACATGATGAACCAATGATTCCCATTTATATCTTTTACTCAATGTTTGGTTTCCAGCGCACAGGAGATGCGTTCTGGGCAGCAGCAGACCAACTAGTACGCGGTTTCGTAGTCGGTGCAACAGCAGGACGTACAACGCTCAATGGTGAAGGCTTGCAACACGAAGATGGTCACTCGCATTTATTGGCTGCCACCAACCCAGCAGTTGTTGCATACGATCCAGCATTTGCATTTGAACTCGGCCACATAGTTAAAGATGGTTTGCGCCGCATGTATGGTCCAAATTCTGAAAATATTTACTACTACCTCACTGTTTACAACGAGCCTTATGTGCAACCTGCAGAACCAGAGAATCTAGATGTTGATGGACTCTTGCGCGGTATTTATTTGTATGCGCCAGCTGCAATTAAGAGTAAGAAGAATGTGCAGCTCTTGGCATCTGGTGTGGGAGTTAACTGGGCGCTTAAAGCACAGAAGTTATTGGCAGAAGATTTTGATGTTGCAGCATCTGTCTGGTCTGTTACTTCTTGGAATGAACTGCGCCGAGATGGTCTTGCAGTTGATCGTCACAACATGCTTAACCCACAAGATCAGCGCAGCGCATACATCACTCAAAAACTAAATGGTGCAAAGGGTCCAGTTATTGCTGTTTCAGACTTTATGCGCGCTGTGCAAGATCAAGTTGCCCCATGGGTTACACAACCATTCGCAGCACTTGGCACAGATGGTTTCGGACTTTCAGATACTCGCGGTGCGCTGCGTCGTCACTTCAAAGTAGATGCTGAATCAATCGTTGTTTCAGCACTTCAACAATTAGCAGCCCAAGGTGAAATTAAACCTAAGCTCATTCAAGAAGCAATTGATAAGTATCAAATTAATGATGTTCGAGCCGCAGATGCTGGCAATACGGAAGGTTCTGGCTGATTCTTAAAATAGCGCGTTCGCTAAATCGCTACGCGCTTTAATTAAACGTGGATCTGCTGGATCTACTAGCGCAAAGAGTGCAAGAAGATGATCCTTTGCCAGCTTCTTTTCATCTCCAGAACAACTTCGCACGCAGTGCAGTAGACGATCAAATGCCGGCTGCACATCAGCGCTCATCACTTCGATATCTGCGCACGCCATAGCAGCGAGAACATTGAAGGGGTCACTCTGCGCTGCAGCTTTTGTTCTCTCTAGATTTAATCCATCTGTTCGGATAAATAATTCAGTTTGAGCCAGACCTAATTTTGCGAATGAATCATTTGGTTTACGTGCAAGCAATTTTTTATAAGCAGCTTGTGCGCTTGTGAAATCACCCGTCTCTAGTGCCTTCAGTGCTTCTTCCTCTTCAGGTTCGATGACCTCAGCCGGTGCTGCGCCGACTCCTTGTTGGGCGGATAGCTCCAGAACCTTATTAATAACAAGTGCTATCTGCTCTTTTGCATAAGGTTGCTCAAAGAGTGGGACTAATTGTCCTGCAACAAAAGCCACGGCGTAGGGAACATTTTTTGTTTGTAGCGCTGATGCAACCTCTGGTTGTTCATCGATATTTACATTACCGAGTCGCCATGCGCCATTGCTCTCTGATTCCAGTTCGCCAAGGATTTCAAGTGTTGTCATTGATTCAGGACTGCGTGGTGACCAACATAAAACTATTGCTGGCTTTGTTGATGAATACTCTAAAAAGTCAGGGCTCAGATTTGTTGGCGTTATCGAAACTCCAGCAACTGTCGCCGGTGCTTGAGGCGCTGGTTTTCCAAGGGATGAAAGGTCAACTGCGCGGCCAAAATTCGGTGGAAGCGTCATGAGGAGATCCTGCCAGAGTCACTTCTAAATGGAAGAATTTCAGAAATATAAGACTTCGTCGCATTATCTAATCCCACATCGCCGCCGGCTTTTTCACTTAAGTTCCAGCGGTATTCCAATATTTCGTGAAACATCTGTGCAGGTTCTACTCGTCCCACTAACTCTTGTGGCACGTGCGCAAGCGTCGGTCTAAAAACTTCATTGAGCCACTTCAACGCACTCTGATTTACCGGTGGTCGTGGCTCTTCTATGCGGGATCTATATCTATCAAAGGATGCAAGCAAACGTTTTGCTTGGAGCTCTTCTGTTTCAAGGCCCGTTAGCTCCAATAGACGTGCTTGGTGATAACCGGCTGCAACGAGTTTTGGTTGGAAGATAAGAGTTTTGTTTTCACCATCTAGTGAAACACTTACTTCTTCCACGGTAAAGCCTAAATCGTGAAGCACGCGCATTGCACGTTCAACCGCGTGTCGATCACTTGGGTCAAGTTTTTGTGGCTCTTTGAGAGCGGTCCACAATCGGCGATAACGTGTGATAACTGTTTGACTTGCGCGGATGGGATCAATCTCTGGATAAAGAACTCCAGAGAGTGAAAGGTCTTCTAACTCAGCAGCCACATTAAAATGCGCAATTTCTAAGTCATGTTCGCGTTGTCCATCGCTGAGAGTCTTTTGAAATTCACTTGTTTCAGCATCTACTAGGTATGCCGCAAAGCCTTCTGCATCACGTCTAAAGAGAGTATTAGAGAGTGAACAATCTCCCCACCAAAAACCAAGCAGATGCAGGCGCACTAATAAAAGTGCTAATGCATTGGCCATAGTTGTAATGTCGTGAGCTGAAACATTTCCAGAGAGCAAAATGCGATAGGGCAGCGAATACGGCAAGAATCGTGTGGCAAGTGCACACGGCAGCTCTTCACCGGTGCTATCTGTGCGACCTTCAACAACTGCAATTGGGTCAACACTAGGTGCGCCTAATTGTTTGAGTTGTCGCAATATTTTGTACTCACGGTTAGCGAATTCAGAGACTGTTTCTTTGATTGCATACACTTCTGCATCGGGTTCATCACTTGCCCGAACTAACCGAACGATGTGGCGCGAGATGCCTCGTTTTTCGGCGAGTAGTGGATCTTCAGGCCAACTCTCCAATGGGCTCTGCCATGGCAAACCTGTAACAGCGGCGATTTCTTCGCCCAGCCCAGTTATTCGAAGTGCCATGTTCGTATTCTCTCACAGTAGGGCTTATCGGCTTACGTGTGCTTTAGAATGTAGATATGGCACTGACAAAACGCATTTTAAAACCACGTAAGAAAAAAGAAGTTGTAAAACCGAATTATGGTCAAATGGGTGCACCAATTAATCGCACGCATCCATTTTATTTTGGATTTGTTGCAACTCTTGGTGCCCTCTGTGCAATTATCCTGCTGCGTGCACTTGGCAGCGTAAGCCAAGTTTTCGTTCTTATTCTTATCGCACTTTTCTTAGCAACAGGACTGAACCCAGCTGTTGAAGCAGTTAGATCTCGCGGAGTTTCCCGAGTAACTGCTGTGGCAATTATTTTTGTTGGCGTCATTGCATTTGTCATCTTTTTTGCATGGGTTGTGGTCCCACCAGTTGTTTCACAGGGCTCACAGCTCATTAATAACTTGCCTGCGCTTTTACAAGATCTCAAGAGCAACGCCACAATTAATCGATTAAATGATCAGTTTGGGTTAATAGATACCTTGCAGGAAAAACTCAAAGAATTCACATCAAATGGCACTCTGCTAGTCTCAACATTTGGTGGAGTAATTGGTGTTGGTAAATCTGTTATTTCAGGTACTTTCTCAGCGCTGACAATTCTTGTTCTCACACTCTATTTTATTACTTCCTTGCCACAAGCTGTTGAACTTGGTGTTCGTCTAGCTCCTGCTAGTCGCCGCGATCGAGTTGCAAAACTAACCAATGCCATCATTGCCCGTGTTGGTTCATTCGTCGGTGCTCAAATAGTTATTGCATTTATGGGTGCCACTTTTGTCCTAATACTTGGCGCTCTTATTGGCCTTCCTTCCCCTATTGCAATCGCAATGGTTGTTCTTGTGTGTGCCCTCGTTCCTTTGATAGGTCACTTCCTGGGTTGCGGAGTTGTCACAATTGTTGCGCTCACCGTTTCTATCCCCGTGGGCATAATTGCATTCGTGGCTTACATTGTTTACGTACAAATTGAAAATTACGTTGTTACTCCACGAATCATGAAGCGAACACTGAAAGTCCCTGGCGCAGTAACAATCGTGGCAGCCCTCATTGGCTCATCACTTCTCGGATTAATTGGTGGTTTACTGGCTGTTCCTGTTGCAGCATCAATTATTTTGATACTTGATGAAGTTGTTTATCCGCGTGCGGATAACTCTTAAAACTCTTCCGGTAAAGGCAAGTGATCAGGTGCGATTACTTTTGTAATTTCGCTGAGCACTCTGTAAACAGCAGGCTCGCCCACCCATAGATGTTTGGCATCTTCAACGGCAATAATTGATATTTGTGTAAGCGGTGCAAATCTTGCTATTGCTTCCACCGGTTTTAAATACTCATCGTGCTCTGGAACAAGGGCAATAACAGGTCGCCCATCTGTACTCCACCATTTCAAATCATCTTCGGTTGAATAGCGAAGCGGTGGGCTTAAGAGAATCAATCCTTTGACTCTCTTATCTCGGGCAAATTTCAAGGCAAGATCAGTGCCGAATGACCAACCAACAACCCATAGATTTTCTAAGTTCAATTCACCGAAGCAGTAATTAATCATCGCTTCAACATCAAAGCGCTCTGATACAGCGTTATCAAAGTGACCAGTGCTTGTCCCAACTTCACTTGTTGTGCCACGAGTATTAAAGCGAATGACATTAATTCCAGCCATCGCTGGCAATCTGTTGGATGCTTTCTTATACACATGGCTATCCATCATTCCCCCAGCCGTTGGCAGTGGGTGAAGCATCAGAATCGCACTAGTTGATTTTTCGATTGGTCTAGCGATTTCACCTACAAGATCAATTCCATCTTCGGTTCTGACATTAAATGAGGTACGCACAGCGGGCAAAACAGTGCTCGGGCGTATTAATTCTGGCATGTTCGCTATCTTATCTAGCAACGAGATTACTCGGCGACTATTCTTTGCAGATGCCTACGCCCTCTAAGACCTTTGATTCATATTACCCAGTAACTGGCGATGCCATTGGAACTTTTCCAATTCATACTGATGCAGATGTTCGAGTCGCAGTTGCTCAAGCTCGCATCGCATCAGATAAATGGGTGGCACTTGGTTTTCGCGGACGCAAGAAAGTTTTATTAGCGTGGAGCAAGTTGTTAATGGAAAGAGTTGAAGAGTGCACCGCTCTGATTTCGATGGAGACCGGCAAACCCGTCAGTGATGCAAAACTTGAAGCTTCCCTTGCTGCAGGTCACCTTGCGTGGGCAGCGCGTCATGCACAAGAAGTAATGCGAACATCTCATCGCTCACCTGGTGCGGTTATGGCAAATATGTCTGCAACTGTTGAACGTTCTCCAGTTGGAGTTGTTGGCGTTATCGGTCCTTGGAATTATCCAATCTTTACTCCGATGGGTTCTATTGCTTACGCACTTGCTGCCGGAAACACGGTTGTATTTAAGCCAAGTGAATTCACTCCAGGTGTTGGAGTTTGGCTTGCTCGCACATTTGCCGAAGTTGCGCCATTTTCAAATATTTTCCTCTGTGTTACAGGCCTTGGTGATACAGGCCGCGCACTCTGCGAAGCGCACGTAGATAAGTTAGCTTTCACTGGATCCACAAAAACTGCCATGGTTGTGGCAGCAACGTGTGCGAAAACTATGACTCCCGTTGTACTTGAATGCGGTGGAAAAGATCCTGTCATCATCGCTGGCGATGCAGATATTAAGCGCGCTGCTGAAAATTCAATCTGGTCTTCCATGTCTAATGGTGGGCAGACATGTATTGGCGCTGAACGCGTTTATGTCGTTGAAAGCGTGGCAGATGAGTTTATTGCAGCAATGTTGGAAGCGGTAAAAAATATTAAACCTGGTGAACCTGGCGTAGGAAATTACGGCCCTGCAACAATGCCAAAACAATTAGAGATAATCCAATCTCATATTAAAGATGCAATTAAAAGTGGTGGCCGCGCAATCTATGGCAACGCTAAATCAGTTAAGGATCCATACGTCGAACCAGTTATTTTGATTGATGTGCCTGAAGATTCCATGGCCATGCAGGACGAAACTTTTGGACCGACGATTGTTATTAATCGTGTGAAAAGCGTGGATGAGGCAATCATTCTTTCAAATGCTTCGAGGTATGGCCTGGGTGCATCGGTATGGTCAAAGCGTCAAGGAAAGAGAATCGCTGCCCAACTTCACTGTGGAATGGTGGCTATTAACTCCACGATTTCATTTGCGGCGGTGGCATCTGTTCCATTTGGTGGCGTGAAAGATAGTGGTTACGGACGAATTCACGGACCTGAGGGAATTCTAGAATTTACTTATGCGCGGACAATTGTGCGTGCTCGTTTTCAATTACCAATTGCTTTTACTAGTTTTAATCGTACTGCTGGAAATGACAAATTAATTATTAAATTAACTAAGTGGATAAACGGTCGTTTCGGTTAATTAGTAACCCAAAACTAATATCTGGGCGCATTTCTAGTACGTTCAGTGCGCGGTTTTCTATTGCCACGTTTTGCCCAACATGCATTGTGCCAATGACGTCGCCCTTCTTCATCACCTTCTAGCCATGCAACAGTGTGTGGTGTTGCCATTGGAATCATTTGATCACAACCAGGGCATCGATATGGTTTATTAGATGTTGAACCTGTGATCTTGCGAACAACATATGAACCTTCTGTGTGTTCTTCAATACTTTGATTAGAAGTTGCAATGTCGCGATCATCACTCTTCGGCCGCTTATTTTTAGGATAATTTTTTCGCGGGCTCATGCGTTTATTTTCTCGCACTTTCCTCTAAATTGTGGCAAGGTAGCCATATGAACGTCATTGAAGTTCAAGGATTGCACAAGTCTTACGCGGATACCAAGGCCGTAGATGGCATAGATCTCACTATTGCCCAAGGCGAAATCTTCGCACTCCTTGGTCCAAATGGCGCGGGCAAAACAACAACTGTAGAAATTCTTGAAGGATTTAGAAAAGCAGATTCTGGCTCTATCTCTGTGCTCGGGTTTAATCCATCACAACGCGGGGCTCAATCTCGAATATGGCGTAATCGAATTGGAATTGTTCTGCAATCAAATGCTGATGCAGGAGATCTAACGGTGGAAGAAACGCTTTCGCACTTTGCAAAATATTATTCGGCGCCTCGTGATGTGGATGAAGTTATTAACTCCATTGGTCTTGATGAAAAGCGTAGTGCGCTCATCCGCACGCTATCTGGCGGTCAACGCCGACGACTAGATGTTGGTCTTGGCATTATCGGATCCCCCGAACTCTTATTCCTTGATGAACCCACGACTGGTTTTGATCCAGAGGCACGCCGTGCTTTTTGGTCACTGATTGAAAGCTTGCGTAAAGGTGGCACAACTATTCTGCTCACCACGCATTATCTGGATGAAGCAGAAGCGCTGGCAGATCGGGTGGCAGTCATTGCACATGGAAAGATCCTTGAAGTTTCAACTCCGACACAATTAGGTGGCCGAGCTACAGCCAAAGCGCGAGTTCAATGGAAATCTGATGGCGTAATGCAGGAAGAGTTCACCGATAACCCCACCGACGTTGTTAAAAGGTTATCCGCGCAATTTCCAGGTGAAATACCAGAGTTACAGGTCCTTAGACCCTCCCTTGAAGATATTTATCTCTCCATGATTGGAGAGAAAAATGAGTAAAACGAATTCTTTGCCAACAACTATCACGCTGGGTGTTGCTCGCGGTGGATTAGAAATTCGCCAATTTATGCGCCAACGTGAATCAGTTGTTTTCACACTCGCATTTCCAATTATTTTGCTTGCGATCTTCGGTTCTGTATTTAAAACAACGCTTGCAGAAGGCGTCACATTTAGCCAATACTTTGTAGCAGGAATGATTGCATCTGGTCTTGTTAATACAGGTTTTCAGCAATTAGCAATTATTATTCCCATGGAACGTGAATTTGGTTCGCTCAAGCGGCTGCGTGGAACCCCGATGCATGTTGCTAGTTACTTCATCGGAAAATCCATTTTGGTCTTTGTCAGCATGGCTATCCAGGTTTTTTTGCTCCTTGCTGCAGGAATGATTTTCTTTGGAGTGCAATTGCCAACTGATCCATATAAGTGGATCACATTTACCTGGTTAATAATTTTAGGAAGCGCGGCTTCAACGGCACTTGGTATCGCATTTGCAGTAGTTCCAAAGAGTGGCCGGGGTGCATCGGCAGTGGTCTCCCCCCTTGTAATTGTTCTACAGTTTTTTAGCGGAGTTTTCTTTGTATTTACAGATCTACCTGGATGGATGCAACAAGTTGCAGCTATATTTCCACTTAAATGGATGACCCAAGGGATGCGTTCGGTGTTCCTGCCTGATTCATTTGCTGTCCGTGAAGTTGCTGGAACATGGGAAACAGAACGCACTTTTTTGATTTTGTTAGTATGGTTAATAGCAGGTATTTTCTTGGCAATTCGAACATTTAAATGGAGCAGAGATTGAAAAAAATAATTGCAGTTTTTTTGATATCGATTCTGACTCTTTCAACAACTTCTGCCCTGGCCGCTACTCCAACTGCCTCACCAACTGCCAAGGCAAGTGCGAAAACCACGACCAAAGCTACGAAGAAACCCGTTGTTAAGAAAAAAGCTACGAAGAAACCCGTTGTTAAGAAAAAGGTCGTTAAAAAGAAAAAGAAAAAGAAACTACCTCCCTTGCAACCAGTCGTATGTTTCGGCAAAGCATGGCCACCATCAGGTTTCACAAAAAGTGGTGAAGTTTTTGCAAAGATTCCAACTGCCGCTCAATTGCAATGTGAGGCTTCAAATAACAACAGTCCTTCAAAAGTCTTTCTACGTGCAGATTTACAAAAGTGTGATGAATTTGCATGCGGCGCTGTAACGGTAGCTTCTGAAAATAGGTGCACGTGGTGGGAAGTGACTTCGACGTTTGAGCGTATTGATCTAAAGACAGGTAAAATAGAAGCGACTCTTGGAAGTTTAAGAAGTATTTCTAGGGGTACAAATGCGCAGGATTTTCAGAGCATCATGTTGGTAAGTGAATTAAGACACAAGGATGCTAGTGGAAAAATTCTCAACAATATTAAGGCAAGCAACCTTGCGATTAGTTGCCATCACAATCCCGCGCCAGATTTAAACATTAGGAATTTTTTTACTTCTAATTAACGATTTGCTCCTGGTACCCACAATTGATCGCCTAGCTCTTTATTTGCCACGCGTGCAAGCACGAAGAGTAGGTCAGATAAACGATTGAGATATTTCGCAGTAAGTGGGTTTACTCCCCCGCCAAAAGCGTGTATTGCCGTCCATGTGCGACGTTCTGCGCGACGAGTAACTGTTCGTGCAACATGTAAGTGAGAAGCTGCTGGAGTTCCTGATGGAAGAATAAAAGATTCAAGTGGTTCTAGTTGCGCATTAAATTTATCTATCGCAGTTTCTAGATAAGCAATTTGAGATTCGACAACGCGTAGTGGTTCGATTTTTGGTTCATCAACTACAGGAGTGCACAGATCAGCACCAACATCAAAGAGATCATTTTGGATGCGAATGAGTAGTGATCGAAAATCACCACTTATTTCATCCGTAGAGAGCACAACGCCAATGGATGAGTTAGCTTCATCGACATCGGCATACGCTTCTAGTCGAGGATCGTTTTTGGATGTACGACTCATATCTCCTAGCGAGGTGGTGCCGTCATCGCCTGTCTTTGTATAAATACGCGTTAAATGAACCATAGGTGGAGCCTATTAGGAGAGTTACGATGTGACCACTCAAAGTATGAGTTTCTCAACGTTAAGCGTGCGGAGGTGAAAGGGTGGCTCAGGCTAATCGCTTTCGCGTCCAGGGCGGCGCCAACTTACGCGGTGAGGTACACATCAGTGGTGCTAAAAATTCAGTTCTTAAGTTAATGGCTGCTGCGCTTTTAGCACCTGGAACCTCAACAATTACAAATGTCCCAGATATTGCCGATGTAGACATCATGGCTGATTTACTTACTCGATTAGGTTGTTCAGTAGATCGCAATGGATCAGAGTTAAAGATTAATGTTCCAGAGACTCCTGGCCACCGCGCAGACTATGACTTAGTTCGAAAGATGCGTGCATCAATTAACGTACTTGGTCCACTTGTTGTTCGAACAGGTAAAGCAGAAGTGGCGTTACCTGGTGGAGATGCAATTGGTTCTCGTGGCTTAGATTTTCATATTAAGGGCTTAGAAGCTCTCGGTGCAAAAGCGCACATTGAACACGGTTACGTCGTCGCAGAAGCACCACATGGACTTACTGGTGCTGCAATCGAATTAGATTTTCCAAGCGTAGGTGCTACTGAAAATATTATGACAGCCGCGGTCTTATCTCAAGGAAAGACAATAATTGAAAATGCCGCTCGCGAACCAGACATCGTTGATCTTGGTGAATTTCTTATTTCAATGGGGGCAAAAATAGATGGATTGGGATCCCCAGTTATTACAATCCAAGGAGTTAAGAAATTAAATCCTGCAACACACGCGACCATACCTGATCGCATTATTGCCGGAACGTGGGCATTTGCTGCTGTAATGACAAAGGGTGACATAACAATCCACGGGGCGCGTCCACAAGACCTTGAATTGCCACTTGAAAAATTAACTTCTGCTGGTGCAATCATTACTAGCACTGATGATGGTATCCGCGTGCGTATGGATTCTCGGCCACAATCAATTGATGTATCAACGCTTCCGTACCCAGGTTTTCCGACAGATTTATTGCCGATGGTGATTGCTCTCAATTCAATTGCAACTGGTGATGCCATTGTGACTGAAAATGTATTTGAATCTCGATTTATGTTCGTAAATGAATTGACCCGACTAGGTGCTCAAATCACTGTCGACGGACATCATGCCTCCATTCACGGTATTTCACAGCTTTCTGGTGCTCCCGTTGAAGCAACAGATATTAGAGCAGGTGCTGGTTTAGTTTTAGCAGCTCTTGTGAGTGAGGGCGAAACAACAATCGAAGGTGGGTACCACGTAGATCGTGGCTATCCGAATTTTGCAAAACAATTACGTGTACTCGGTGCTGATGTGGAGCGCGAATAAAGATGAGTACAGTGCAGAATCCAGATCGTAACCTTGCACTCGAACTCGTTCGAGTTACCGAGACAGCAGCAATTGCAGCAGCGCCATGGGTTGGCCGCGGAGAAAAAAATTTAGCCGATAAGGCAGCTGTTGAAGCAATGCGAAAAATGATTAACACCGTAGACATGTCTGGCGTGGTTGTCATTGGTGAAGGCGAAAAAGATGATGCACCGATGCTACATAACGGTGAAGAAGTCGGCAATCGACTTGGGCCAGCGTGTGATGTTGCAGTCGACCCGATTGATGGAACTTCGTTAACTGCTAACGGAATGAATGGCGCGATTAGTGTTATTGCTTTGTCTCCACGCGGTTCGATGTATGACCCATCAGCAGTTTTTTATATGAACAAAATTGTGACTGGACCTGAAGCTGCTGGAGTAATAGATATAAATGCTTCAACTAAGATAAATATTCAAGCAGTTGCTAAAGCAAAGCGGATGAGTGTTTCAGATATCACTGTGGTTGTTCTAAACCGCCCACGCCATGATGTTTTGCTCA
>JBEENC010000010.1:0-15393 GCA_041192285.1 Actinomycetota bacterium | reverse complement strand
AGGACTTAAAATCCTTCCAGTGTGGGTTCGACCCCCACCGGGGGCACGAGCACTAACAAATACAAAAGGAGAAGCACAAGTTATGCAAAGTTCAAACCCAGTACTGAACCGGTCATTTAAGAATCCGGGTTATGCAGCGGTTGATCCAAATAAACTTGAAGAGATCTATAACGCGCCGGCGGCATCATCTGCACGCACTGGTCGCATGACAATGGACGATGTTATTACTCGTACAGGAATGCTTCTTGCAGTTTTAGTTGCTGCAGGCGCAATTTCATGGACACTTAATCTTGGTGGTGGAGTAGTTCTTATTTCATTGCTTGCAGGCTTTGCTCTTGCAATGGTCAATATATTTAGCAAAACAATTCGACCAGCGCTAATTCTTGCTTATGCTGCCGTGCAGGGCATCGCACTCGGTGCAATCAGTCACGTTCTAAATAGTGCTTATCCTGGAATTGCTGGACAAGCAGTCATGGGAACAATTTGTGCATTTGTAGGAATGCTCGTTGCTTATCGCAGTGGACGCATTCGCGTCACACCTAAATTTACAAAAATGCTCATCGGCGCAGCAATGGGATATTTGTTGCTAGGCCTTGTCAGCATGATTGGTTCATTTGCTGGTCTTGGTGGCGGACTTGGACTCTTTGGAATTTCAGGTGTCGGTCCAATGATTGCTATTGCCGGTGTTGCACTCGCTAGTTTCTTCTTGATTCTAGATTTTGATGCGATTGAAAAAGGAGTTGCTGCAGGCGCCCCTGAACAAGAATCATGGCGAGCAGCCTTCGGTCTTATGGTCACAATCGTCTGGTTGTACATGGAAATCTTGCGACTACTGTCGATCTTGCGTGGTCGCGACTAAATATAAATTACTTACTAGATTGCCCGAGATGCGAAGTGCGCGTCTCGGGCAATTTTGTTGCCACAGCAATTACTAAGAAGACAAGTAGGGCGCTAATTGCAAAGGTCGCACGAAAACCATAGTGATCGGCAATAAATCCAAGGACAACGGGTGCAATCATCGCGCCAGCGTCTCCTGACATTTGATAGAGCGCGATTACTTGTCCGCCCTTGCCTCTTAGTACGTCGCCAACAATTGCTGATGGAGTTGTTGAAAGAAATGCCGAACCGAAGGCGCCGACAAACATTGAGAGTAGAAATATCCAAGGATGAAAGGTCAGAACTAGAAGAAGTACAGAAATTCCTAGCAATATTAAACCTGAGATGGCAGAGAATTTTCGACCACGATCATCTGAAAGCCCTCCGGCTTTGAGCAAAAATAGCCCTTGAACAACAGCGGAAATTGTAAATCCAATTCCAATAAATCCTGCAGATGATTTCATATCTTCAACCATGAATAGCGGCAATACCGAACGACTCATGCCGAATAAAACCCATGCTGTAACAAAGGAAATCATGAGTGCAATGACGTATGGCTTCATGGCAAGTGCATCGCGGATTGAGGTTTTTACAACAATAGTTTTTTCTGTCGGCCTAGCAGCCAGAACTGAATTACGCAGTAAGAATCCGCCCGCTGCACTAGCAACTACAAGAAGGGCTGCATAAACAAGAAGAGGTGCTCTCAATGAAATTGCGGTTAAAAATCCACCAATCACAGGCCCAGCCATCATGCCGACCAGAAAGCTTCCGTTATACAAAGATTGTGCACGTGCTCGCTGATCATCATTGACTGCACGCAAAAGCATCGAACCTGCAGCTACGGAAAACATTGATGAACCGAGCCCACCCGCAGATCTAAAAATCAATAACTGCTCATAAGACTGAGCGAGTGCGGCAGCAAAAGAAGAGAGAGCAACAAATGCAATACCCACGGTAAAGACCAATCGTTCGCCAAATTTATCAACAAATTTTCCAGAGATTAATCCTGAGGCAAATCGAGCAAGGGCGAATGCTGAAATAATCGAACCAACTTGTGCATTATTTACACCAAATGATTTTGCAAAGAGTGGAATTGTTGGAGCAATAATTCCGAAACCAACGGCCACAAAGAAGGATGCAAAGACAAGAACACCAACCTCTCGCGGAAACTCCGCAAAGGGATTGGTGAATCCGTTTTTGAATCTATTAATCAATTGATATCCGAGCATTGCTCATTCAAGTAGCCTTTCACAATAAATATTTACGTTGCTTTATATATTGTAAAGCAACATGTAATAGCGGTAAGTTTACTCTGTGAAATCGGTAATCGCTGAGAATCTCATCAAGACCTATAACAAAGGTAAAGTAAAAGCACTTGATGGTTTAAGCCTTGATGTAGAGGAAGGCACTGTTTTAAGCGTGCTTGGTCCAAATGGTGCTGGTAAAACAACAACTGTGAGAATTCTCGCAACACTTCTTACACCGAATTCTGGAAGCGCAACCGTGGGTGGAATCGATGTAATTAAACATCCTGAAAAAGTGCGCGAGATTATTGGACTTTCAGGCCAATATGCAGCAGTAGATGAAACACTGACTGGCTGGGATAACTTAGTTATGTTCGGACGGTTGTATCACTTGAATAAAAAAGCAGCTATGAAACGTGCAGATGAATTACTTGAGCGATTTTCATTGACCGATAGCGCAAAGAGACCAATTAAAACTTATTCAGGTGGAATGCGCCGCCGTCTAGATTTAGCAGCATCGTTAATTGTTCAACCAAAAGTATTATTTCTAGACGAACCTACAACTGGCCTAGACCCTCGCGGTCGCCAAGAAATGTGGGGAGTTATTGAAGAGTTAGTTAAAGGTGGAGTGACCTTACTTTTAACAACCCAGTACTTGGAAGAAGCAGATCAGCTTGCAGATGACATTGTTGTTATCGATCATGGAAAAGTTATTGCTCGTGGCACATCAGATGCTCTTAAAAAAGAGGTTGGGGGAGAGCGCCTCGAAGTTGTTGTAGAACAAGCAGATATTTCTAAAACTTTAGAAATCGTAGCCCGCGTCAGTGGAAACAAAGCAACGCTAGATGAAGGACTTCGCCGAATTTCAGCCCCTGTCTCAACGGGATCCATGGCGCTGATGGAAGTATTGCGTTCTATGGATAGCCAAGGAATACACGCCCTCGATGTTGGTTTAAAACGTCCGTCATTAGATGATGTATTTATGTCTCTTACAGGACATGTCGCAGAAGTAGAGGAAGTGAAAAAATGAGCGTCATAACCGATTCAATAGTTATTACAAAACGCCAACTTCTCCAACTTGCTCGCGTTCCAGAAGTACTTATTTTTTCTACAATTCAGCCAGTGATGTTTGTCTTGCTCTTTAGGTATGTATTTGGCGGCTCCATCGAAACAGGTCAGCCAGGTGGTTATGTTCAACTGCTCATGCCCGGAATCTTTGTGCAGACAGTGGCATTTACCTTGGCTGCAACAGCATCTGGTCTTGCCGAAGATATGAAAAAGGGATTAATAGATCGATTTAGATCACTTCCAATCGCACGTTCAGCTCTTATTCTTGGGCGAACACTGGGTGATTCATTACTAAACATTGTTGTTCTGGCAGTTATGGGAATTGCAGGTTTCGTTGTGGGTTGGCGCCCAACCTCTGGAATATTTCAAATCATCCTTGCTTTTCTATTCTTATTATTCTTTGGTTACGCACTCTCATGGGTCGGAATTTATATCGGCCTTTCAGCACGTGATGCAAGAGTTGTGCAAAACGTCAGCTTCTTAGTTACATTTCCATTGACGTTTTTATCAAATGCTTTTGCCCCAACAACAGGAATGCCAAGACCCCTTCAATACGTGGCAGAGTGGAATCCAGTATCGACGATGGTTGCTGCCTGCCGCCAACTATTTGGGCTTGAGAATCAATTCGGTGCAACGGCAGGATCCTTCCCAAGTGAAAATCCACTTACGATGTCACTTATTTATATGGCAATAATTATGATTATTTTTGTACCTATGAGTGTTAAGAAATATCAGAACGCTAGTAATTAAGAATAATATTCTGCGTGTTTAATCTGTACTGCAATGCTCTTTCCGTTGGGCGCAGTATAAGAAACACTCTGGCCAATTTTGGCTCCCATCACAGCAGAACCCAGTGGAGATTTTTCGCTGTAAACATCTAAGTTACCTGAAGCAATTTCGCGTGAGCCGAGCAGAAATTTAGTTTCATCACCAGCAACAATTGCAGTGATAACCATGCCAGCACCCACGACGCCATCTTCACTTGCAGGGGGAGTTCCAATGTGAGCATTTTCTAACATTTGTTTTAATTGACGAATGCGCGCTTCAATTTTTCCTTGCTCATCGCGAGCAGCGTGGTAGCCACCGTTTTCCTTTAAATCTCCTTCGGCGCGGGCTGATTCAATCTTCTTAATAATTTCTGCGCGTGCTTCACCTTCAAGGTGTGCCAATTCGCCAGCTAAACGATCAGCTGCTTCTTGGGTGAGCCATGTCTGCGACGTCATAAGGGGTGTAACGGTAGCGAATGCGCCAGCAATTGTGAATTAGGATTATTTCACGCGGCAACGTGCGAGACTCGCAGTGGCAGCCGCGCTTCGCGTAGGAATGATTGTTACGCGTTCGAAAGTCGCACGACCAGGGTCGATTTCATCCTCGATTTCTCCCACGATATTTTTCTTAACATCTCTGGCCTGCAATGTGCAGGTGGCCGGCGTGCTCGGATCTTTTCGTTGTACTGAGTATCTAATTGAAACTTCTTCATCTGAGACCACGGAGAATGAAATAAGAGTTGTGCGAAACTCAGGTGTGGCATGGAATAGGCCTGCCCAGAAAACCCAAATGATTGCGGCAAAAGCAATAATTGCAGCAGGCAACTTCCATCCTTTGGAAGGTCGAATTGCATACCTATCTTCATATGAAAAGTCCGAAGACCCTGGAGATTGCATGCGCACAGATTATCGCGAAAAGTGAGAGGATTTATACATGCAAAAAAGTGTTGATATGGGCCTTGCAGGCTCCCTAACGATGATTTTCTTAACAGTTGCGGTTGTGCTCTTGCTGCGCAATTTCTATAAACGATTTAATAGATTGCAAAATAGTAAAGACAAAGAACAGAATTAAATTCTCCTGTGGTTAAGAAGTTCTTTGAATACACAGCTCTCATTCTTATCGCTGCAGTTTTTGTTGGACTCGGGGTGTGGCAACTAGATCGAGCACGTGATTTGAAGATTATTCTCAATGCTCCTGCTCCTGCAATAACAGCGCCGGTGCCGCTGCAAGAATTTGCCAAGCCGCGTACCGCCCTGGACACCGCAGTTGATAGCAAAACTATTAGCGCTTCTGGTTTCTATGTTGCGAATTTTCAGGCACCTAATCAAGTCGATGGCACAGGCGTTGTCAGTGATTGGGAAGTCGCACTCATGCAAGTCGATACTACTTCGGCAATATTGGTAGTTCGTGGTTTGTGGTCAGAGCGATTAAATGAGCCGCAACTTGCAATGTCTGATCGAATTGAACTCGCAGGAATTCTTCGCGCACATCAAAATGAGGATCGAGCCCTGAACTCTCCTGGTGTGATTTCTAGACTAGATAGCAGCGTCATCGTTGGACTAACAGATTTAGATCTCTATGACGGATATGTGATTGCTGTCGATGAAAAATTTCGAGATGGACAAATTTCCCGAGCACGGGTAACTCCAGAGATGCGGACCGCGCGAATACCTGGCTTTTATTGGCAACATATTTCATATGTTGTAGTTTGGTGGCTTATGGCGGTGGTGGTTCTTTACCTTCCGATATATCGCCGTAGAGTTGTGCACTAGGAGGAAATATGAGCGGTGTTTTAATGCGGTTTCGAGTTATGGCGATTATTGCCGGTGTGATGTCTCTACTTTTATGGTTCGGATACATGCCCGCTAAATACCTCATAGATAATCCATCACTATTAGATGCCGTGCGTTGGGTTCCAATCGTTCATGGTTACCTCTATCCAATTTACATTTTGACAGCGATTCAATTTGCTGCGGTAGCGCGTTTTCCACTTAAGCGCATGATCGGATTCATACTGGCTGGAACTCTTCCGGTTGCATCACTGATTGCCGAGCGCCGAGTTGTTAAGCAGTATTCGTAACCTCGTTAAATCTGCGCTGTATCCACTCTATGAGTGGAGACTTGTCCGCGCCCTAGATTTTTCGCAAACCCCACACCACGTCGGCGTTATTCTTGATGGAAATAGGCGCTGGGCAAAAGCTAATCAATTAGATTCAGAAGATATTGGTGTAACTAACTCATCCAGAGGTCACCGAGCAGGCGCAGAAAAAATAATCGAATTTTTGGGCTGGTGCGATGAAGCAGAAGTTCGAGTTGTGACCTTGTGGTTGCTTTCAACCGATAATTTCAAGAGATCAGAGGAAGAACTAGAAGCGCTACTTAAGATCATCGGCGAAACAGTTGATGCATTAGCGGCAACACAACGGTGGAATATCAAGGCTGTTGGTGCCTTGGATTTGCTGCCGCAGTGGTTGGTCACGAAACTAACCGATCTCAAGCCCTTTAGAAAAGATGGCGTAGAAGTAAATGTTGCAATTAGTTATGGCGGGCGTCGAGAAATTGTGGATGCAGTAAAAACATACTTACAAACCAGCGCGGATCAAGGCAAGACTCTCAGTGATGCCACAGCGGCGTTGGATGCAGATGAAATTTCAAAGTACTTATACACCGCAGGCCAACCAGATCCTGAGTTAATAATTAGAACATCTGGTGAACAACGACTCGGAGGCTTCTTGTTGTGGCAGAGCGCACTTTCGGAGTACTACTTCTGTGAAGCTTATTGGCCAGACTTTCGTCGTGTTGATTTTTTTCGAGCCTTAAGAGCCTATTCTTTGCGACATAGACGATTCGGGGGCTAAGGGTTGACTGCTAGTAATAAAGGCCGAAAGACATATGTTCTCGACACCAGTGTTTTACTTGCAGATCCAGGAGCCCTGGCTCGTTTTGCCGAACATGAAGTTGTTGTTCCCATCACTGTTATTGGTGAATTAGAAACAAAACGCGATCATCCTGAACTCGGATATTTCGCCCGTGCAGCCCTTCGCTCACTTGATGACATTCGCTTGAAATATGGTCGTCTCGATCAAGAAATTCAAATTAATTCAGAGGGTGGAACTCTTTCAGTTGAGTTAAACCACACTGACCTCAGTTCAATGCCACACGGATTCTTGCGTGATGGAACAAATGATTCACGAATTCTCGCTATTGCAAAAAACTTGATGTCAGATGGCAAGGATGTTGTACTTGTCACTAAAGATTTGCCACTTCGCGTCAAGGCATCATCAGTTGGTGTTGAAGCAGAGGAGTACTTAGCCGAGCTAGTTTCAAGCAGTGGCTGGACTGGAATCGTAGAACTCAGTGTTGGCTCAAATGTGATCGATGATTTATACGCCTCCGATTTCGCCGATCACGAAGAAGCGCATTCCTTGCCAATTCATACAGGCGTTGTCCTTCATTCAGATCGCGCGAGCGCACTTGCCAGAATCACGCCAGATAAAAGATTGCAATTAGTTCGAGGAGATCGCACCGCCTTTGGACTACATGGCAGAAGTGCTGAGCAAAGAATTGCGTTGGACTTATTACTTGATCCAGAAATCGGAATTATTTCTATGGGAGGTCGAGCCGGAACCGGAAAGTCCGCGCTCGCCTTATGTGCCGGGTTAGAAGCGGTCATGGAGCGACGGGCACATAAAAAAATCATAATCTTCCGTCCGCTCTATCCAGTCGGCGGTCAAGAGTTGGGATATTTGCCCGGTAGTGAGGGCGAAAAAATGTCACCCTGGGCCCAAGCAGTTTTTGACACCCTCGGCGCCCTGGTTAGCCAACCGATCATCGATGAAATAATCTCTAGGGGACTCATCGAAGTCTTGCCACTGACACATATCCGTGGCCGCTCCCTTCACGATTCATTTGTGATCGTCGATGAAGCGCAATCACTTGAACGCGGAGTCTTACTCACGGTGCTCTCTCGAATCGGGCAAGGCTCACGAGTTGTCCTGACACACGATGTTGGCCAGCGAGATAACCTTCGAGTCGGTCGCCACGACGGAGTAGTGGCCGTAGTTGAGACCTTGAAGGGGCATCCGCTCTTTGCTCACGTGACTTTGACGCGCTCAGAGCGCTCAGCTATCGCAGCTCTGGTCACCGAAATGCTGGAAGGTCCGATTTCGAACTAAAGTTTAATCTCACACTCACATTTCGGGCATTTCGGACTTTCACAGGGCTGACCTGCGCTTTTACTTATCCCCATTCTGAGTTTTTTATATGAATTTGCGACTCACGCCCGTATTAAGTTGCTCGGCTTACCCCCACCAGACACTCTAAAGACATTCCCCTTGGCTCTTTGCCCTGATTTTTCAGGGTGTAGCGCCGTGGGAAGAAGGCTAAGGCAGGAAAGGAGGGCGTTATGAGAAAGACAATGTTCGCGATCTGGGCAAGTGTTGCGACCCTACTTTTTGTTACGAGCGCTCAACCAACTGCCTATGGTCTGGAATTTCCAATGACCACTCGCCTAGTTCTACCTGATGCTCCCACTACCACCGCACTCTTGGTGGTTGCTCCTTCAACTGCGACCTCTGTTTCGGCTTCAATTACCTCGGCCCTGGATTCCAGACGTGCAGTTTTTTCACATGAGATCGCCTTTGTCTCAACCATGAGTCTTTATGTTGAATCAGCTCGCGAGCCACTTGGGGCTAAGAGAGTTGCCAAAGAGATGATGGCTTCTGAATATGGCTGGGGCGATGAGCAGTACACATGCCTTAATCGCCTTTGGACAAAAGAGAGCCACTGGAATTACAAGGCCCGTAACCCTAGTTCAGGCGCACATGGAATTGCCCAAGCTCTTCCTGCAACAAAGATGGAAAAGGTCGGAAAAGATTGGCGAACAAATCCAATTACCCAAATTCAGTGGGGATTACTTTATATTTCAGAGCGTTATAACACGCCTTGCGCGGCGTTCAACAAATGGCGCAGAAGTAACTACTACTAAGACGGCTTCTTTCCAATTGTTAGCGGCTTAGAAGTTTCTGCAAAAAAATCATTTCCTTTATCATCCACAACAATGAAGGCTGGAAAATCAACTACATCGATTTTCCACACTGCTTCCATACCAAGCTCTTCATAGTCCAGGAGTTCAACTTTCTTAATGCAATCTTGAGCAAGTCTGGCAGCGGGTCCACCAATTGATCCAAGATAAAAACCGCCGTACTCTTTACATGCATTGGTCACAGGTAGCGAACGATTTCCTTTTGCCAGCATGACAAATGAACCACCACGAGATTGGAAATACTCAACGTAGGAATCCATTCGTCCAGCCGTTGTTGGACCAAAGGATCCTGATGCATAGCCGGCTGGGGTTTTTGCAGGACCGGCGTAATACACTGCAAAATCTTTTAAATAAGAAGGCATAGGTGCACCGGCATCCATCGCTTCTTTAATTTTTGCATGTGCTAAATCGCGCGCCACAACAAGAGTTCCAGAGAGTGAGAGTCGAGTCTTTACTGGATGCTTCGATAACTCTGCCTGAATTTTTTTCATTGGTTGATTCAGATCAATATTTACAACACCATCATTTAAATGTTCATCGTGAGTATCAGGCAAGAATCGAGCAGGATCTCGCTCCATTTCTTCAATGAATATGCCCTCTTTGGTGATCTTCGCTTTGGCTTGTCGGTCTGCAGAACATGAGACAGCAATTGCGATCGGCAGTGATGCACCATGTCGAGGTAGTCGCACAACTCGAACATCATGACAAAAATATTTTCCACCAAATTGTGCACCGATGCCCAATGTGCGTGTCAGTTCGAGAACTTCCCGTTCTAATGCAATATCTCTAAATCCGTGGCCCGTTTTGGCATCTCCGGAAGTAGGAAGTGAATCCAAGTAATGCGTGCTTGCTAGCTTTGCTGTTTTTACAGTGTGTTCGGCGCTTGTACCACCAATAACAATTGCGAGGTGATACGGAGGACAGGCGGCTGTACCAATTGAACGAAGTTTTTCATCCAGCCACGTCATAAAGCTCGCAGGATTAAGTACTGCTTTAGTTTCCTGATACAAAAATGATTTATTGGCGCTTCCGCCGCCTTTAGCAATAAATAAAAAGTTGTATTCATCAGGGTGATCACTATCAGCCATGATTTCAATCTGAGCGGGCAAGTTGTTGCCTGTATTTTTTTCTTCCCATGTAGTAACCGGGGCAAGTTGTGAATAACGAAGGTTCAGAGTTGTAAAGGCGTTATAGATACCACGTGAAATAATTTCTTCATCTTTACTCTGTGTAAAAATATTTTGACCTTTTTTTGCCATTACAAGTGCGGTACCTGTGTCTTGGCACATAGGCAAAATTCCACCCGCAGAAATGTTTGCATTCTTTAAAAGATCTAATGCTACGAAACGATCATTTGGAGAGCTCTCCGGATCATTTAAAATGCTTGCTAATTGCTCGAGATGGGTAGTACGCAAATAATGTGAAATATCGTGCATTGCAGTTGATGTCAGCGCTTCAATAGCTTCTGGCGCGATAGAAAGAATTTCTCGGTTACCAATTTTTTCTGTAGAAACACCAGCGGTACCTAAATTGCGGTATGTAGTTGAGTCTTTTCCTAGTGGCAATAAATCACTATATGAAAAATCTGGCGCCATTTTTATTCTGCTTTGGGTTTCGCTGCGCTTAACTTTTTACGAGCACCATCTAGCCACTCTTGGCATAGCGCGGCCAATTCTTCGCCGCGCTCCCATAACTTCAGTGAATCTTCCAAGGTTGCACTTCCTGCTTCGAGGGAGGAAACAACACGGGCTAACTCTTCACGCGCTTGTTCATATGAAAGCTTTTTCTCCGGAGCCATGTGATAAATGTACTCCTTGCTTATTTATCTGTAACTGTGGCGTTGGTCTCGCCGGCTGCAAGTCGCAAGCGAAGTTTTTGACCAATTTTTAAACTCTTAGCATCACGAGCTATCGAACCATCTTCTATTTGAACAACTGAATAACCACGATCCAAAGTCGCTTGAGGTGAGAGTGCTCTGACTCGCGCGCGTAATCCTGTAATGATTTCTTCGCGGCTAGTCACAATAACCATGGGATCACGTAAAACTGGCCGATTAGTTAAATTTTCAATTCGCGATGTTTCTAGATCAAGGCGGGAGAGTATGAATCGCTTGGAGCGATCGCGTAGTGCTTTGATTAATTCAATCTCTTCTGCGATATCTGGAACAACTCTCTTTGCCGCATCTGTCGGTGTTGAAGCACGAACATCGGCTACAAGGTCCAAAAGCGGTGAATCTTTTTCGTGACCAATCGCGCTGACGATCGGTGTTTCACAAGAAGCTGCAAGACGCACTAGTGATTCATCGCTAAAGGGAAGCAAATCTTCAAAAGATCCACCACCGCGAGTAATGATGATGACATCAACATCTGCCATTGCTTCTAGTTCAGATAAGGCTGCGGATACTTCTACAACTGCAGCGGCACCTTGCACCGTTACTTCACGAATTTCAAATTCAACGCTAGGCCAGCGGCGTTTGGCATTTTCAACAACATCTTTTTCGGCATCAGTATTTCGACCACAAATCAAACCAATTTTCTTGGGCAGTAACGGAAGTGCTACTTTTCGTTCGAGTGCGAAGAGTCCCTCACTTGCGAGAAGAGTTTTCAACTCTTCTAAACGAGCCATTAATTCACCTATTCCAACCTGGCGAATTTCACGAGCTGAAAGAGTCAGCGAACCATTTTTTGTATACCAAGATGCTTTGGCATACATAACAACTCGCGCATTGTGTGGCAATGGTGCGACGCTGGATAAAACAGATTTATGACACATGACAGAGATGCTCATATCAACACTTGTGTCTCGCAGTCGTATGAAAGCCATGCCACCACTACGTTCATTTAATTCGGAGATTTCGCCTTCAATCCAAATTGCTCCGAGGCGATCTACATAATCTTTTATTGCTTCAGTGACCACGCGTACAGGCGCTGGGGACTCACTTGAAGTTTCGAACATGAGGCGAGCCTAATAGAGTGCACCTATGGCCAAGAGAATTCTCCTTGCTGCGCCGCGCGGTTATTGCGCAGGCGTTGATCGCGCCGTTATCACAGTTGAAAAAGCTCTCGAACTATATGGGGCACCTGTTTATGTCCGTAAAGAAATTGTCCATAACAAACACGTTGTCTCAACACTTGAAGCTCGCGGAGCAATTTTCGTTAACGAAACTGACGAAGTGCCAGAAGGTAAAACAGTAGTTTTTTCGGCACACGGGGTATCGCCAGCAGTACACGAAGAAGCAGCGTCTCGAAGCCTTAAAACAATTGATGCAACCTGTCCGCTCGTAACCAAAGTCCACAATGAAGTGAAACGATTTGCCTCAGAAGACGCCGAAATTTTATTAATTGGTCATCACGGCCACGAAGAAGTTGAAGGAACTGCCGGTGAAGCAGTTGGAAAAGTTAAAATTGTTGATGGTTTAGATGGTGCTAGAACTGTGCAACCTACGCCAGGAAAGAAACTTGTATGGTTATCACAAACGACTCTGAGCGTTGATGAAACTTTAGAAGCAGTAAAAATACTTAAAGAGCGCTTTCCAGAAATTTCAGATCCACCCAGTGATGACATTTGTTATGCAACTCAAAATCGTCAAGAAGCAATCAAAGAAATCGCTCCACAATCTGACCTTGTCATCGTTGTGGGATCGCAAAATTCTTCTAACTCAGTTCGTTTGGTAGAAGTAGCTCTCGAATACGGTGCTAAAGCGTCACACCTCGTAGATTTTGCTCAAGAAATACAGGAACACTGGCTAGAAGGTGTCGAAACCATCGGCCTCACAAGTGGAGCCTCCGTTCCAGAAATCCTTGTTAAAGATGTTCTCGCGTTTTTATCTGAACGTGGGTTTAACAATGTAGAAACCATTACAGCAAAAGAAGAGACACTACTTTTTTCTTTACCCCCCGAGCTTCGTAAAGACCTCAAAGCAGCAGGACAGTGAAAGCAATTCAGATCACCTCTTTTGGTGGTCCAGAAGTAATGTCCATTAGCGATATCGCTGATCCGATTGCCGGTGCTAACGAAGAGTTAATTGATGTCACTTCTATTGGAATTAATTATGCAGACACTCATCAAATCGAAAACGGTTACTTAGCCCCACAAAAACTTCCACTTATTCCTGGTCTTGAAGTTGTTGGCATTACTGAAAGTGGACGAAGAGTTCTAGCATCTGTGAGCGGCGGGGGATATGCACAAAAAGCTCTCGCTAATAAAGCAGTAATGATTGATATTCCAGATGGCGTAAGTGATGGTCAAGCACTGTGCATGTTAGTTCAAGGCACTACTGCGTGGCATATCTTAAAAACTGTTGGCCATGTCAAACCAGGTGAAAGTGTGCTCATTCATGCTGCCGCTGGTGGTGTTGGCACGATTGCAATTCAATTAGCAAAAATGTGGGGCGCAAAAGTTATTGCAGTTACTTCTTCGAAGGAAAAATCAGTGCTAGCAACAAAACTCGGCGCAGACGCTGTTGTGGATGCATCATCACAGAATTTGGCTGCAGATATGCTTGCTGCAAATGGCAGCAAGCCTGTAGATCTCGTACTAGAAATGGTTGGCGGAAAAACACTCGATGCATCCTTAGAAATCTTGGCTCCATTTGGTCGCTTGATTACTTATGGAAATGCATCTCGCACAGCTGCAAAAGAAATTAACCCAGGATCTCTTATGGGTGGAACAAAGACCATTACCGGATTTTGGTTGGCACATTGTTTTGGAAATAAGGCGCTACTTAACGATGTTATTGAAGAATTATTTGCACTCGTACTTGATGGAAAATTAAAACCAGTAGTTGGTGCAACATTTGGATTGAGCCAAGCCCGCCAAGCACATGAAGCGATGCTTGCTCGTCAAACAATGGGAAAAATTACCCTTAACCCTGCGTTGTAAACGCTCTCTTTTTCATTTTTTGCAGGTGAGGTTGTACGCTCACACTTCTACCACTGCCCCCCTAGCTCAGTTGGTAGAGCGTTTCCATGGTAAGGAAAAGGTCACCGGTCCGATTCCGGTGGGGGGCTCGAACATGAAATAATAAAGATGTAGAAATACATCTAAGGCGGGGTAGCTCAGCTTGGTAGAGCAAGCGGCTCATAATCGCTGTGTCGTGGGTTCAAATCCCGCCTCCGCTACTAGCAGTTCAGCGTTAATTTCGTAACGCGAAGGGCCTCAGGTAATCTGGGCCCCTCAATCGATGAAGGAGTAAGACCATGGCAAGTAAGAGCGCGGACGTTCGTCCAAAAATCACCATGGCATGCGTTGATTGCAAAGAACGTAATTACATTACAAAGAAGAACCGCCGCAACGATCCAGATCGCATGGAACTTAAGAAGTTCTGTCCACGTTGCAAATCTTCAACACTTCACCGCGAAACTCGTTAATGCTCAATCCCGATAGCGTCGGGCGCACCTTCGCGGGTGTAGATGTCATCACGGTTACCCAAGAAGAAATTAACTCCTTCGCTGCTGCCATTGGTGAAAAAAATACTTCTGTAGCACCGCCAACATTTTCGATCAGAATCTCTTTACGTGAATTTGAAAGTATTTTGACCAAACCTGAAATTGGATTGGATTGGACTCGTTTGGTCCATGGCGATCAGAAATTCGAATTATTTCGTCCAATTGTCGCAGGAGATTCTTTTACTACATCGGCAACAATTGAAAACTACAAACTCGCAGCAGGTAATGAAATTGTGACTGTTCGCTCTGATTTGTTTAGCGGTGGCGAAAAAGTAGTTTCATCGTGGTCAACCTTGGTGGTTCGAGCATGATCGAAGTTGGCACAACGATTCCTTCACACCAATTCGATATTGATAGAGCCTTACTTAAGCAATATGCCGATGCAAGTGGTGACCAAAACCCGATCCACCAAGATGAAGCTTTCGCAAAATCTGTTGGCCTTCCTGATGTCATCGCTCATGGAATGCTGACAATGGCTCTTGCTGGAAAGTACATCAGCGATTGGGCAGGTGGCCCGCAAAAGGTAAAAGAGTTTTCTGCGCGATTTACAAAACCTGTGATTGTTCCGGCAGGAAAAAGCGCTGATCTAACAGTTTCTGCAACTGTTATAGAAGTTACAAGTGCAGGTGTTCGTCTTGAAATTTCAGCAACGTCAGCAGGTGTAAAAGTTTTAGGAATGGCTAAAGCATTTGTAGAACAAGGAGATTAAAATGAGTGCGCCAGAGAAATTGCACGAACTTGGTAGAGCCAGACAAGCCGCTCGTGCTGATAAGAATTTTGCCTTAGCCGATCAACTTCGAGATCAAATTGCGCAAGAGGGATTTGAAATTGTTGATGTTGCAGATGGCTTTGAATTACATGAAAAATCTCTAGTCATCACGATTGCTGACATTCAAAAACTCAAGAATTTACCTAAATCTGCGCACCAAATCACGATTGCAATTAT
>JBEENC010000009.1:0-16364 GCA_041192285.1 Actinomycetota bacterium | reverse complement strand
GAACTCGGTGCAGCAGTTGGTGCATCACGGGCAGCAACTGATGCTGGTTGGTATCCACATTCACATCAAGTGGGACAGACAGGAAAATCTGTAAGTCCGCAGCTCTATGTTGCATGTGGAATTTCTGGAGCGATTCAACATCGCGCAGGTATGCAAACCAGTAAGACAATCGTGGTAGTCAATAAAGATCCAGAAGCCCCGCTCTTTGAAATCGCAGATTTCGGCGTCATAGGCGATCTCTTCGCTGTGCTGCCACAGGCTACGCAAGGCGTGCACTCTCGTAAGTCCTAGACTTACACCCATGTCTGGCATCTATCTCGACCATGCGGCAACTACGCCGATGCTCGAAAACGCAATCGCAGCAATGGATGCACAACTGCGCACACTCGGCAATCCATCTAGTTTGCACGCGCAAGGTCGACATACTCGCAAAGATGTAGAAGATGCACGCGAAGTTTTGGCTAAGGAATTAGATTGTTTACCATCAGAAATTATCTTTACAGCATCAGGCACAGAAGCAAATAACATAGCAATCAAAGGTATTTACTGGCAACAAAAATCACTCGGTAAAAACATTGTTGTTATTTCTGCAATCGAACACCATGCAACTCTGGATCCTGCTGCGTGGTTGGCTGAACATGAAGGTGCTGAAATCATTTATGCACCTGTGACATCAGATGGCGTTGTAGATCTGGAATTTCTGCGTGCGCTGGTTTCTAAGCGCGCAAGTGAGATTGCCCTGATTTCTGTAATGCACGCAAATAATGAAACAGGTGCCATTCAACCTATAGCCGAAATCGTCAAAATAGCTGGTGACATCGCTGTGCATACAGATGCTGCCCAGAGTTTTAAGAAAGTACCGCTCTCTTTTACATCACTCGGTGTGATTGCACTATCTATTAGTGCTCACAAAATTGGTGGACCATTGGGAATTGGTGTCCTTGTATTACGCCGCGGAGTGGAAATTCCTGCCTTATTACATGGGGGCGGACAAGAACGCGAAATTAGAAGTGGAACTCTTAATGCACCGGCAATAGTGGCTCTGGCAACTGCGGCAAAAGATAAGTCATACGATGCAGCAGCAATTGCAAAGATCCGAGATGGATTTGCAGCGCGTGTTACAGAAGTTGTTCCTGGTTCTTTTTTAAATGCAGGCAACGCTGATCGTCTACCCGGAATCGTTAACGTAACTTTCCCAGGAACGCAGAGCGATACATTGTTATTGCTCATGGATGGCGAAAACGTTTCATGTTCAACTGGTTCTGCCTGCAGTGCGGGCGTGCACAGACCAAGTCATGTTTTGATGGCGATGGGACACGATGAAATAAGTGCAATGTCATCACTTCGTTTTTCATTCGGCAGAACATCTACACAAGCAGATTGCGATGGCGCATTGGCTGTATTGCCATCTGTAATTGCCCGCGGCAGAGCGGCCAGTGGTCTATGAAACTAATTGCCGCAATGAGTGGTGGCGTTGATTCTGCTGTAGCAGCAGCGCGTGCAGTCGAAGCGGGCCACGATGTTATTGGTGTGCACTTAGCGCTTTCTGCTAACCCACAAAAATATCGCTCAGGTGCACGTGGATGTTGCACTATTGAAGATTCACACGATGCACGTCGCGCAGCAGATGTCATAGGTATTCCTTTTTATATCTGGGATATGGCGGATGAGTTTCATGCAGGTGTTGTTGAAGATTTCATGAGTGAATACGCAGCTGGTCGTACACCTAATCCTTGCTTGCGCTGTAATGAAAAGATTAAGTTCGCAGCAGTTCTAGATCGCGCACGAGCAATGGGTTTTGATGGTGTTGTTACAGGACACTATGCGCGTACAGAAATTGGCCCAGATGGCAAAACTCTTCATCGCGCAGTTGATCACACTAAAGATCAGTCATACGTGCTATCTGTTTTAACAATCGAACAGATCAATGGTGCAATTTTTCCATTGGGGGATACAACAAAAGTTGATATTCGAAAAGAAGCGGAATCGCGCGGTTTAGCCGTTGCGCAAAAACCAGATAGCCATGACATTTGCTTTGTTCCTTCCGGTGATAACGCAGGATGGTTACGTGATCGACTCGGTAGTGAAGTTGGTCCAATTGTTGATCAAGATGGCACAAAGATTGGCGAACATAAAGGCGCGTACACCTACACAATCGGTCAACGCAAAGGTTTAGGCATAACAGTTCCAACAGCAGATGGCTCACCACGATTTGTTCTAAAGATCGAACCCGTAACTAACACTGTGGTTGTGGGCGCGCGTGAAGAGTTAGCAATTTCAACTATGAAGGGTGAACGCGCTGTCTGGTGTGGACCTGGTGTTGATAGCGAACACACTCGCGGTTTTGTTCAGGTACGAGCACATGGCGCTGCATTGCCATGTACATATTATTTTGACGGCACATTATTAGTTGCCGAACTAGATGAACCACTCTTGGGACTTGCAACCGGGCAAGCAATGGTTATTTACGATGGTGATCGCGTTGTTGGATCTGCAACTATTTGTGAGACAGCATGACATCCATTGCTCGACACAGAATTGATGAATTAACTAAAGAGATTCGAGATCATCAATTTAGGTACTACGTTCTAGATGATCCATCCGTTACCGATGCTCAATTTGATGTACTGCTTGTTGAACTCAAGAAGTTGGAAGAAGCCAATCCAGAACTACGTGAACCCGATTCTCCAACGTTAGGTATCGGTGGGGGATTTTCAACAGGATTTGAACAGCGCAATCACATCGAAAAAATGATGAGCCTAGATAATGTATTTGATACAGATGAATTAACGGGTTGGTTTGATCGTGTAGAAAAAGAAGCCAAAGCGCCAACGTATTTGTGCGAACTTAAAGTAGATGGCCTGGCTATTAATTTAAAGTATGAAAATGGCGAACTCGTTAGCGCTCTTACTCGCGGAAATGGCGTGACGGGTGAAGATGTAACGTTGAATGTAAAAACTATTAAGGGTTTGCCACACACGCTTAAAGGCAAGAAGGTACCTGCACTGATCGAAATACGCGGAGAAGTTTTCTTTCCATTGGCAGCATTTGCCGAATTAAACGAAGGTTTGGAAGAAGCGGGTAAATCACTCTTCGCCAATCCACGCAATGCAGCCGCTGGTTCACTTCGTCAAAAAGATCCGCGCGTTACAGCATCTCGTCCTTTGAGCATTGTTGTACACGGAATCGGTGCGCGTACAGGAATTGATTTTGATTCACAGAGCACTGCGTATGAATTATTAGGAGAACTTGGTTTACCCACCAGTGATCGTTTTAAAGTCTGTGGCACTCGCGCAGAAGTACAGAAATTTATTGATTATTACCAAGAGCATCGCCACGATATAGAACACGATATAGATGGTGTTGTAATAAAAGTTGATTCAATCGCAGATCAGAGCGCGTTGGGCTTTACATCCCGTGCTCCAAAGTGGGCAATTGCATTTAAGTATCCACCTGAAGAAGTAACAACAAAATTGCTAGATATTAAAGTAAGCGTTGGTCGCACAGGTCGCGTCACACCATTTGCATTTATGGAGCCAGTAAAAGTTGCAGGCTCTACAGTGACAAATGCAACGCTTCATAACGCGGAGGAAATCACACGCAAAGGCGTATTAATCGGTGACGTTGTTCTCATCCGTAAAGCCGGCGATGTAATCCCCGAAGTTTTAGGTCCAGTCATTGCCGAGCGCACAGGTAAAGAACGCGCATTTGTCATGCCAACTAAGTGCCCAGAGTGCGGTTCAGCACTTCGTGCAATCACAGAAGGTGATGTAGATATTCGCTGTCCAAATACTCAGAGTTGTCCTGCGCAGCTGCGTGAGCGAATTTATTACATCGGCTCTCGCGCGGCGCTAGATATTGATGTTCTGGGTTATGAAGCAGCAGTTGCGTTGCTCGAATCAAAGATCATCACAGATGAATCTGATCTATTTGATCTGACAAAAGAGAAGTTAATGACAACTGATTTCTTTATGAAAAAAGATGGCGGAGCTGGTGCAAATGTTGACAAACTTTTGGCCGCTCTAGATAGAGCAAAAACTCGACCACTGTGGCGAATACTTGTTGCACTCTCTATCCGCCACGTTGGTCCAACGGCGGCGCAAGCACTTGCATCCAACTTTGGTTCTATGAAAGCCATTGCAAAGGCCAGTGCAGAAGATTTAGCAAACATCGATGGAGTAGGCGAAACCATTGCTCAATCAATTACAGATTGGTTTGACGTTGCTTGGCACAAATCCATTGTGAGTAAGTGGGAAAAAGCTGGCGTCGTGATGGTTGCGCAAGCAGTAGCGCAGTTGCCACAAACATTGGTGGGCCTGACATTTGTGGTTACTGGTGGACTCGAATCATTTACACGCGATTCGATTGCCGAAACGATTGTTGCCCACGGCGGAAAAGCAGCATCTTCTGTATCAAAGAAAACAGATTACGTATTAGTTGGAAGTGATCCAGGTTCGAAGTTAGCAAAAGCACAGGAACTAGGCGTGCCCGTTATAGATGAGAGTCGCTTTAAGCAGATCCTTAGCGGTAATATCTAGCCATGATTTCACGTGCATCCGAAGCAGTTCGCGAACTTGCCGCGCCACCAATTTTCTTTGGACTTTTTGCATTCACAATTTTTGCTTTGTTGCTCTATTTAGTTCTACGCCTCGACAGAGACTAATTTGAGACGGATTGGCATTTACGGCGGAACATTTGATCCGATCCATAACGGTCACTTGCACGTAATCACGCAATTAATTACACGTTCTCTGGTTGATCAATTAATACTTATTCCTGCAGGATCCCCGTGGCTACGTGATAGCGCTCCACTTGCACCAGGTTTAAATCGTTTAGCAATGTGCGAATTGGCACTATCAGATTTAGCAGATTCAATCGGTGCACACGTAGAAGTAAGTGATTCTGAAATCAACCGCTCTGGTCCGACTTACACAATTGATACCGTTTTGGAAATCAAAAGAGCACATCCAGATGATGCACTTGTGCTCATTGTTGGCACTGATGCGTATGCACAATTTCATAAATGGCATCGCCATGAAGAATTGGCTAAGTTAGTGGAGATAATCGTGATTGACCGCCCCGAATTTCCAGGAGGATCAACTATTGATATCGGTGCTTTAAATGTTTCAGCAACTGCTGTTCGAAGTGGGCACACAGAACTAGTACCGCAAATCATTGCAACCTATATAAAGGAGAGCGGCTTATATGCCAGCAAGTAAAAGCGTTATTAATTTAACGCAAGTCGCTGCGCGCGCTGTTGCCGAAAAACTCGGTACAGACATGATCGCACTTGATCTCTCTGATCAAATGGTTCTCAGCGAAGTTTTTTTAATTGCAACCGGTGGAAACGTTCGACAAGTAGATTCAATTGCAGATTTTGTAGAAGAAAAACTCCGCAAGATTGGCGAAAAACCTGCACGTCGTGAAGGTACCGAAGAGTGGGTATTACTTGATTACTCAGATTTAGTTGTACATATTCAGAGCACAAAACTTCGTAATTACTACATGCTTGATCGTCTATGGAATGACTGTCCACGAATTGAATTAGACATCGTCCGCGAAGAGATTGCCCGCTAATGAGTAACCGCGTACTCCTGTGGCGTCACGGCCAAACAGATTGGAACGTTGCAAATCGTTTTCAAGGACATTCTGATATTGCCCTTAATGAAGTAGGAAAAGCGCAAGCACAGCATGCCGCCCAAGTATTAGCAGGAATGAAGCCAACTCAAATCATTTCTAGCGATCTAGAACGCGCACGTTTTACAGCCCAAGCACTGGCAGATTTAGTAAATCTTAAAATCAGTTCAACACCTTTATTGCGCGAAACCAATGGCGGGCTATGGGAGGGCAAAACAGGTGCTCAAAATCGCGCCGATGATTTTGAAAACTTTGTGCGCTGGATAGATGGTGAAGATAATCCTGCAGGCACAACAGGTGAGCGCAGAACCGAAGTTGCATCACGTGCTACGCAAGCAATTAATGAAGCGCTGGCCGGTAAAGATGACCAACTATTAGTTGTTACTACACATGGCGGAACAGCGCGTTGCGTTCTAGGACATTTATTGCAATTACCAATTTCACATTGGGGCGTTATCGGTGGTTTATCAAATGCATCATGGTCAATTGTTCAAACCAATCCACGTGGTTGGCATTTAGTAGAACACAACGCAGGATCAATTCCTGAACCAGTATTTGGCGAAGAATCTGGAGCGCCTGCAATGCCAGACTGGGTGAAGTAAGGTTCGAGTACGGGGCTATAGCGCAGCTGGTAGCGCACCTGCATGGCATGCAGGGGGTCAGGGGTTCAAATCCCCTTAGCTCCACATGAGTGATGTTCCATTAATTCCACGACGCTGGAACGACGTTGATATTTCTGGCGTTGAAGGAAAAAAATACTTTATTACTGGCGGAACAAGTGGTCTTGGTAAAGAAAGTGCTGCGGCCTTAATTCGTCGTGGTGCGCACGTAACTATTACTGCTCGTAGCGCTGAAAAAGGCGCGGCACTTGTTGCCGAATTAGGTGGAAAAAATATTGATTACACACTCTTAGATCTAACTGATTTAGCATCTGTGAAAGCGTGCGCCACCGGTGTTACAGGAAACATAGATGTTTTGATTCTTAACGCTGGCGTCATGGCGACGCCATTTTTACTAACTAAAGATAAGTTTGAATTACAGATGGGCACTAACCATCTTGGCCACTTTGCGCTAGCCGGATTGCTAGGCAAGCAAGTCACATCTCGGATCGTGAGCGTTTCAAGCCAAGCACATCGACTCGGCAATTTTGGCAATGGAACAAAAGAAGAAATCCGTGCAAAGTGTTTAGGCCAAGGCGAATACAAACCGTGGAGTGCATACGGTGCAACTAAACTTGCAAACCTATTATTTACTAATGAATTGCAACGCTTGAGTATCAAAAAGAATTGGGGATTTGATGCAATGGCAGCCCATCCAGGCTGGTCAAATACAAATTTACAAAACATAAGTCCACAAATGCGTCAAGCAAATGCAGAAGCTCGTGTAACAAGTGCGATGAATGATTTATTTGCACAGAGTGCACAACGTGGATCATTGCCAGTATTGGCTGCTGCAACATATTCACCACTTCTGGGTGGTTCTTACATTGGACCAGATGGATTGATGGAGATGCGCGGATATCCAAAATTGACCCGTGGTTCATCTCTTTCATACGACCAAGAATTAGCAAGTAATTTATGGAGTATCAGCGAGGAATTAACTGGCATCTCTTGGGCTTAAAGCCCGATAAACTTACCCAATGAGCACAGAGGCTAATGATCGCGAACACGCGGCATATGACTTCGCCCATGTGCAAGAAAAATGGTTACCTGTTTGGGATCGCATAGAACCATTTAAATCTGGTCGCCTCGATGACACTCGTCCAAAGAAATATGTATTGGATATGTTTCCGTATCCATCTGGTGATTTACATATGGGTCACGCAGAGGCATATGCACTCGGCGATGTAATTGCTCGTTACTGGGTTCAAAAAGGTTTTAACGTCATGCACCCAATTGGCTGGGACGCGTTCGGATTACCAGCAGAAAATGCTGCGATTAAGCGCAATGAAGATCCACGTATTTGGACGTATGAAAATATTGCAACACAAAAAGCATCTATGCGTCGCTTTGCTTGTTCATTTGATTGGGATCGCGTCTTTAATACCTGCGATCCAGAGTATTACCGCTGGAACCAATGGTTGTTCTTACAACTCCACAAGCGCGGTCTTGCATACAGAAAAGATTCTGCCGTTAACTGGTGTCCTGGGTGTCAAACTGTTTTGGCTAATGAACAAGTAGTTGCAGGATTGTGCGAGCGTTGCGATACCGCAGTAACAAAGAAAAAACTTAACCAGTGGTATTTCAAGATCACAGATTATGCGGATCGCTTGCTCGATGACATGGCCCAACTAGAAGGTAATTGGCCAGAAAAAGTCTTGATGATGCAGCGCAATTGGATAGGTCGGTCCATGGGCGCCAACGTGAAGTTTGCAATCGAAGGCGTGACAGAACCCGTGACGATTTATACAACTCGTCCCGATACTTTATACGGTGCAACATTTTTCGTTGTTGCAGCAGATAGCCAACTTGCAGCCACATTAGCTGCAGGAACGAAAGTTGAAAAAGAGTTTAATGATTATTTAGAAAAGATTAAGGCAGCATCAGATATTGATCGACTTGCAACAGATCGACCAAAGAGCGGTGTTTTCTTAGAGCGTTATGCAATTAATCCAGTCAATGGCGAGCAGTTACCAATCTGGGCAAGTGATTATGTTTTAGCTGATTACGGAACTGGCGCAATCATGGCTGTTCCGGCGCACGATCAACGCGACTTAGATTTTGCACGTGCAATGAAATTACCTGTTCGCGTAGTTGTAGAAACTGGAGAAGAAGATCCAAATTCCACAGGTATTGCAACTGGTGGTGATGGAATTCTCATTAATTCTGGATCACTCAATGGTCTGAAAAAAGAGGAAGCAATCACAAAAATTATTGCCCAACTTGAGAAAGACGGGCTGGGAAAAGCATCCCGTAATTACCGCTTGCGCGATTGGTTAGTTTCTCGCCAACGCTATTGGGGTACTCCTATTCCTATCGTGCACTGCGATAAGTGTGGCGAAGTTGCAGTGGAAGAAAAAGATTTACCGCTGCAATTACCACTTGCAGAAGGATTAGACCTGAAGCCAAAGGGAACATCACCTCTTGGCGCTGCAACTGATTGGGTAAATGTTGCTTGTCCACAATGCGCAGGACCTGCAAAGCGTGACACAGACACCATGGATACATTCGTTGATTCATCCTGGTATTTCTTGCGTTATCCAAGTTCTACAAATCATTCTGAAGCATTTTCACGTAAAGATATTGATACGTGGTTGCCAGTTGATCAATATGTTGGCGGCGTAACACACGCAATCTTGCACTTGCTGTATTCACGATTTTTTACCAAAGTTCTTAATGATATGGGCATGCTTGATTTCAACGAACCTTTTACTCGTTTGCTCAATCAAGGAATGGTCTTGATGGATGGTTCTGCGATGAGCAAGAGCCGCGGAAATCTTGTGCGCCTATCTGATGAACTCGCGCATCACGGAGTTGATGCAATTCGTTTATCAATGGTTTTCTCTGGACCGCCAGAAGATGATGTGGATTGGTCAGATGTTTCTCCATCTGGTTCTGTAAAGTTTTTATCACGTGCATGGCGTTTATCCGGAGATGTCACAAGTGCACCGGGTGTTGACTTTAAATTAGGCGAGATTTCACTTCGCAAAGCAAGTCATAAAGCGCTGCACGATGCAGGCTTTGCAGTTGAATCATTTAGATTTAACGTAGCCGTTGCTCGTGTGATGGAGTTGGTAAATGCAACACGCAAAGCAATTGATAGTGGTTGTGGCGCTAGCGATCCTGCCGTGCGCGAAGCAACTGAGGCAATTGCAATCATGCTTTCATTAGTTGCACCATTTACTGCAGAGGAAATGTGGGAGCGTTTAGGACACACACCAGCCGTTGCACTAGCTGGCTGGCCAGAAGTTGATCCATCACTTTTGGTGGCAGATGCTGTTGAAGCCGTTATCCAAATTAATGGAAAAATCAAAGAGCGCATTGAAGTTTCACCAACTATTACTGATGCAGAAATCGAAGCATTGGCCCTTGCGCACCCAACAATCGTTGCCGAACTCGCAGGCAGCACGCCTAAGAAGGTAATTGCGCGCGCGCCAAAATTAGTTAATATCGTCGCTTAACCAAAGTACGCACGTTCCATATTGTGAGAGGTGTTGAGATGAAAACTATTTTAGATGCAATCGGAAACACACCACTTATTAATATCGAAGGTATTTGGGTAAAGATGGAATATTTAAATCCATCTGGTTCTATAAAAGCGCGCATCGCTAAATACATGATTGAAAAGGCTGAACAAGAAGGTTTATTAAAACCTGGCGACACAATTGTTGAAGCAAGTTCTGGCAACACAGGAAATGCGATGAGCATGGTTGCAGCAGTTAAGGGTTACAAGATGCTCGTGATCATGCCTGATGGAATGAGTTTAGAGCGCACTGCAATCTCAGAAGCATTTGGCGCAGAAGTTCATAAGATGGGCGACTTTCACGTAAACGATGCGCTGGCCGAGGCAAAGCGAATGGGCGAACAACCAGGGTATTTTTCTCCACAACAATTTGATAATGAGTGGAACGTTGATGAAAATCGAGATTGGCTAGGGCAAGAAATTCTGAAACAGCTTCCTGGAAAACCAGATCTCGTCATTGGCGGTGTTGGCACAGGCGGAACAATTATTGGTGTTGGTAAAGCATTTAAGGCAGTTAATCCAGATTGCAAAGTTATTGCGCTCGAACCATCTGAATCCTGCACAATCTTGTGTGGTGAAGTTTCTAAGCACCTTATCGAGGGTATTGCAGATGGATTTGTTCCTGGAATTGTTACTCGCCACCACCACGAATTAGATGGCGTTATCGATGTGCACTCAGATGTTGCAATCGAAGAAATGCGCCGTATTGCCCGCGTTCACGGAATCTTCGTTGGGCCCTCATCGGGTGCGCATTTACTTGCGGCCAAGCGCTTGAAAGAGCAGTACAAGGTCGAAAACGTAGTGACTTTCTTCTGCGATGAGGGCGAAAAATACATAAATGATTACTGGATTAAAAAGTAAGTTATCAACACCTGTACTCTTTTTGTAAGTAAGTACCGCGCGAAGTGAAAATACTTCGCCCATGGATCAATTACAGCAACAATGGGATCGCTTCACACAATGGTGGGTTGATTTACATTTCACCACCACACAACGACGCACGCTAGGGGCAATAGCCTCAGTGCTTATTGCACTCTCACTCTTTGTAGTCTTTAACGGAAAATCAGAAGAAGTTGTGGCCGAAGCAATTGTGCCGACTCAAATGGTTGCACCCGCATTAATAATCGATGTCACTGGCGAAGTTGTTTCACCTGGAGTTTATGAATTACCTGCTGGTTCGCGCGTTATTGATGCAATTAAAGCTGCAGGGGGAGCGCGACCAAAAGCAGCGTTATCTGATTTAAATCTGGCACGAGTGCTTAAAGATGGTGAACAAATTTATGTTGATCTGATTTATAAAGCGGGTGCATCTGTTCGCGCCGGATCGAAAGCTGCAGCGCCACGGGGACCTATAAATATAAACCGCGCGACGGCTTCAGAATTAAATTCACTCGATGGGATTGGTCCAGTTATCGCAGAGCGAATTATTGCTTATCGCACGGCGAACGGTCCCTTTATTGCAGTAGAAGATTTACTGAAAGTATCTGGTATCGGGGATGCGAAATTCGCGCAGTTCAAAGAGAAGATCCGCGTTTAGTTGATTTCAGAGCAATTGCTCTGGGATCTGCAATCTGGATTGGAGCACTGACACAGAGTGCATTAGCACCATGGCGAGTTTCACTCGTCGCACTAGCAATTTTCTTTATTTCACTGGCAGGCAAAAAAGTTCGCGTACTTATATTTATTGCAGCCCTGCTGCTCGGTTCAACCGTCATGTCACTTCGCCAGCAATCTCTGGCAAATAATGCAATTAGATCCTTTATGGATCAACCCATTGATATCACCGCTCAAGTAGCAACTGATCCAATATTGAGTGCTCCCAAAGTAAGTGGTTCCTACTTTGCAATTCGAAATTATTCATTCATAGCTCGTGCCACATTTGTGAGTGCTGGTGGCAAGAATTTTGAATTGCGAATACCTATTCGAATTGTTACACCCAATAAAGTTGTTGCGGATTTATTGCCAGGACAACGGATTCATTTTCGTGGAACTGCTGTCTTAAGTAAAGAAGCACGTGTTGCAGCTCTGGTTTTCGTAAAGAGCGACATCGAAGTTCGTACACAAGCATCACGTTGGGCGCTTTCCCTTGCCGCCATAAGAAATGGATTGCGAATAAATAGCGGCACGGGTGATGCCGGAGCACTAATTCCAGGAATGGTGTTGGGTGATACGTCCAAGCAGAGTGTGGCATTTAAAGCAGATATGAAGCGTTCTGGATTAACACACTTAGTTGCTGTCAGTGGCGCAAATTTTGCAATCGTTTCTGCTTTTGTTTTATGGGCAATGCAATTCTTTATTCGCTCTCTTCGATGGAGATTAGGTGCGACCGCAATATTTTTAGCATCCTTCATCGCCTTAGTTCGTCCATCACCATCTGTCCTACGCGCAGCTGCCATGGCAGCAGTTCTATTGGTCGCAAAAGGTGCAGGCAGACCAAGTGATTCTCTACCCGCATTAGGTTTTGCAATTGCAGCCGTTGTCATAGGTGATCCATGGCAAGCACGAGATGCTGGCTTTGCCTTATCTGTGCTTGCCACTGCAGGCTTATTACTCTTTGCACCGCGAATCATTGCGTGGTTATCAAAGTATTTACCAAAATTGATCAGCCAAGCACTAGCACTACCAATTGCTGCAACTATTTTTTGTTCTCCGGTGTTAATCGCACTGTCAGGGTATTTAGCACCCATGAGTGTGATTGCTAATTTATTTGCAGCCCCTGCGGTTGCGCCCATAACGATTATTGGTTTTATCGCAGCGCTGATTTCGCCGATTGCTCCATTTGTCACTCGGATATTGATATGGATCATTCACTCTCCTGCAGCCTTTATTGCGTGGATTGCTCACTGGGCCGCCCAATTTCCAGTTCTAAAAATGAGTAGCGCAATACTTCTTATGTTGTTGGTTACATTGTGGTTTACACGAACACTTTTAAGAAAACACTGGAAGAAATACGTCGCAGTCGCACTCTGCTTTATTCTCTTCTTTACATGGATCACTCGCTGGCCAGGTGGTGATTGGAACGTCGCCAATTGCGATATCGGTCAAGGAGATTCATCTGTCATCAATTTAGGAAATCATCGCGCAATTGTCATCGATGTTGGGCCAGATGCTGCCCTTGAAGATGGATGCCTAAAGGCACTCGGAATAAGAGAGATTCCGCTTCTAATCCTGACTCACTTTCACGCAGATCACGTTGAAGGATTGCCAGGGTTACTAAAGAAGCGAAGCGTTGGCCAAGTGTGGGTTAGCAATAACACTGATCCGATATTTGAAAGTGAACGTGTACAACGTTGGCTCAAAGGGATCGACATCATTGTTGCTACGCGCGGAATGCAGAGCACGATTTCAAATATTGCAATTAATGTTCTTTGGCCCCTGACAACAACTCAGCAATTTTCTTCAAATCCTGGTGATGGTTCATCTATAAATAATTCAAGCATTGCAGCGATGATTACATCGCCTGATTTTTCACTCTTTGCAGGAGGTGATCTTGAGCCGCCTGTACAAGAACTCTTACGCGCCGATGTGAGCCACGTTGATATTTATAAAGTCTGCCATCATGGATCTAAGTATCAGGACCCAGAATTTATGGCTATTTTGTCACCAGCAATTGCGATGATTAGCGTGGGAATAGGAAATACCTACGGACACCCGGCTCCACAAACCATCGGGGCCCTGACTAGACTCGGCGCAAGGGTTGTGCGAACAGATACAGATGGCGCGATTGCAATTGCTGCAAAAAACCATCGCTTAACAATAAAGTTAGCGCGATCAGGAATACATATTTTCCGATTGGGATAGGAGCATTGATGGATAGCTTGTATCTCATTCTTGGCTCTGAAGGCGCACTCGCAGATAGCGCCCTCCTTAAATTAACCGCCCAACTCAAAGATGAAAACGCTGAATTAACAACGTTGTCGGCACCTGAAGTAATAGTTGGAGATATAGCTGACGCATTGGCTCCTTCCTTGTTTTCCGAGCGCCGAGCCCTTGTCATCAAAGAATTACAAGATTTGCCCGAGGAATCACGCGATGAAATCACTCGCTACTTAGAAAATACAGACCCCACAACAACTGTAATTTTTATGCATAAAGGTGGCGTCAAAGGTAAAGCGTTATTAGATGCGATTAAGAAAGCCAAAGCCACCATCATCGCGTGTGAGCCACTGAAAAAAGAGAGTGAAAAACAAGAGTTTGTTAGAAACCTTTTCTTAGACCTTGGACGCAAGGCATCTCCTGCTGCGGTAAATGCATTAGTCAATGCTGTCGGTGGTGACCTAAGAGAACTCAGCGCTGCGTGTTCACAAATAGTTTCAGATACGCCAACTGGAACAATTGATGAAGGCCACGTAGAAAAGTTTCATCAAGGTCGTATCGAAACCACAGGTTTTGATGTTGCAGACATAACACTCGACGGAAATCTCGCACAGGCACTTATTACTCTGCGAGGTGCAATTGCAACGGGAACAGATCCCGTGATGATTACGAGTGCACTTGCATCTGCACTTCGTGGATTAGCAAAAGTTTCTGGTGTAAATAGAAATATTAAATCTTTTGAATTAGCTGGTTCACTTGCAATGGCGCCATGGCAGATAGATAAAGCGCGCAGACAACTTGCGGGCTGGACACCAAAAGGACTGATCGCGGCGGTGGCAGCGGTGGCCGCAGCCGACGCTGATGTGAAGGGGGCAGCGAGTGACCCGATTTACGCACTCGAAAAGGCGATTTCAGAGATAGCTACCGCTCGAAATGGGCGTGCAATCTCAGTTTGAGCGTAAGGGGCACGCGCTGGTAGCCTACGCATCTATTAATAACCCTTATTAATTCGAAGTACACAGAGAAGTGAGTTTTTCACGTGGCAAATATCAAGTCGCAAATTAAGCGCATCAAGACCAATGAGAAGGCACGCCTTCGCAATAAGGCTGTTAGCTCATCAATCAAGACCGCTGTTCGTAAATTCCGCGATGCAGTAACTGCTGGTGACAAGGCTGTAATCACATCTGAACTTCGCACAGCTTCTAAGGCACTCGATGTTGCAGTTGCCAAGGGCGTTCTACATAAGAACACAGCTGCAAACAAGAAGTCTTCAATGGCGAGTGCGGCTAATAAAGCCGGCGTTCGTTAATTCTTACTTACACAATTTAACTGCGAGGCTAATTTAAATGCCTGCGATAGCCCTAGATAAAGCCCCACAACCTGCTGCTACAAAACCTGAGCAGATTCGTAATTTTTGCATCATCGCTCACATCGATCACGGTAAATCAACACTTGCCGATCGCATGCTCGGAATTACTGAAGTTGTAGAAGCACGCAATATGCGCGCGCAGTATCTCGATCGCATGGATATCGAACGCGAACGCGGAATCACCATTAAATCTCAAGCAGTTCGCCTGCCATGGCGCAGTGGAGTGGATGGCCAGGAATACATTCTTAACATGATTGATACACCTGGGCACGTTGACTTTACATACGAAGTATCGCGCTCGCTGGCAGCGTGTGAAGGTGCAGTGTTGCTCGTTGATTGCGCACAAGGAATTGAAGCCCAAACGCTAGCTAACCTTTATTTGGCAATGGAGAACAACCTCACGATTATTCCTGTGCTCAATAAAATCGATTTGCCCAATGCTCAACCAGAAAAATTTGCAGCAGAGCTTGCAAAACTTATTGGCTGCAAGCCAGAAGATTGCTTGCGCGTATCTGGAAAAACTGGTGAAGGCGTTGCAGAGTTACTAGATCAAATTATTTCTCAAATTCCGGCGCCAGTGGGAGATGCCAATGCTCCAGCGCGCGCACTTATTTTTGACTCTGTCTATGACTCATACCGTGGTGTAGTTACATACGTTCGAGTTGTAGATGGGCACTTATCACCACGTGATCAAATTCAAATGTTTTCAACTGGTGTGCGCCATGAAATGTTAGAAGTAGGTGTAATTTCTCCAGAACCTTTACCGAGCAAAGGCCTTGGAGTTGGTGAAGTAGGTTATTTAATTACAGGCGTTAAAGATGTTCGCCAATCACGTGTTGGTGACACAGTTACTACCTATAACAATCCAACAAAGAAGGCGTTGGCAGGATATAAAGATCCAAAGCCAATGGTTTTCTCTGGTCTTTACCCATTAGATGGCGCTGATTATCCGGCGCTACGTGAAGCACTCGATAAGTTACAACTAAACGATGCTGCCTTGGTTTACGAACCAGAATCTTCTGCGGCCCTTGGATTCGGTTTTCGTTGTGGTTTCTTAGGCTTGCTTCACATGGAAATTGTGCGCGAAAGACTTGAACGCGAATCCAAACTCAATCTTATTTCGACAGCCCCAAACGTTGTGTATCAAGTAACGCTAGATGACGGAAAAGAAGTACGAGTTACTAATCCATCAGAGTTTCCAGATGGAAAAATTGCAATGGTTCGCGAACCAATCGTAAGAGCCACGATTCTTGCGCCTTCTGAGTTCATCGGAACAATCATGGAGCTTTGCCAAGAACGACGTGGTTTATTGCTAGGTATGGATTACTTATCTGAAGATCGTGTTGAAATCCGTTACACA
>JBEENC010000008.1:0-16776 GCA_041192285.1 Actinomycetota bacterium | reverse complement strand
GTTGCTTCGCCATCTAGAATAAAAAGATCGATTTTGAAGGTTCCTTCTTGGGATTTGCGATCGATGTATTGGCGAAGAGCCGCGCCTGTGGCGAATTCATGAACTTCGTGCTCTGGCAAATCATCTGCAGTGCGATTTCCTAAAGCCAGAATGATGCTTGCGCGCACAGAACTATCATCGGAATAAATAGCGATCTGCTTCTTCTTTTGTGCTGCTGATGTTGCATCCATGCTCGTATCTTATTGTCTAGGTAGCCACTTTTTGGGCAACAATGTGTAGTGACCCGTTTCACCTAGAAAAGGCAAAAATGCCTCGGGTAACTCGGTCATTAGCGGTGGAAGTCCGAGGCCTTTGCGGGAATAATCAGCCCTATGTCTACTGCTACTGCACCCCACACAATCTCGCGCCCCAACCTGGTTGCAGTTGGAACCATTGTCTGGCTCTCAAGTGAACTGATGTTTTTTGCAGGTTTATTCGCAATTTATTTCACCACACGCGCAGTGCAAGGGCCATCAATTTGGTCGGAGTCATCAGTACTTCTTAATATTCCATTTGCCGCGGTAAATACAACTGTTCTTGTTCTCTCTTCGGTTACATGCCAATTCGGTGTATTTGCCGCAGAGCGTTTTCAAAATAAAAGAACTGGTTCCATTTTCCAATTTAACAAATGGGGAATGCGTGAATGGTTCTCTCTTACTTTTCTTATGGGCGCATTCTTTATTGCCGGTCAGGTGTATGAATATGCGCTGCTGGTCTCAGAAGGCATGACTCTGTCATCAACTGCATACGGATCAATCTTTTATATTGCAACAGGTTTTCACGGACTCCACGTAACCGGTGGTCTGGTTGCATTTCTAATTGTCTTACTGCGGGTGGCAAAGGCTCGACGCTTCACACATTCTCAAGCAACAACGGCGATTGTGGTTTCGTACTACTGGCACTTCGTAGATGTTGTTTGGATCGCACTATTTTCAGCAATTTACCTAATCAAATAATTTCTATGGACAAAGAAAGGCACATGAGTGAAGCGACTATCTAGATACCGCAGACACCGTGCTGCCGCACCGATGCTCTTAGTTCTTGCACTCCTATCAATCGGTACAACTTTTTCAGTAGCAAGTGCAACGCCAAGTAAATCTGAATTGGTTTTAGCTCGCTCTGCAATGATCGAGGAAGGTAAAGAAATCTTCCTGAAGGGCTGCTCTTCTTGTCATGGATTAAATGCCGAAGGTGGCGGCATTGCTCCTTCCCTTATTGGCGTCGGTGCGGCATCCGTTGATTTCCAAGTTGCAACAGGTCGCATGCCGATGGCAGATATGAGCACACAGGCAATGCGTAAAGATCCCGTGTATTCCCCAGAAGAAGTAGCAGCACTTGCCGCATACGTTGCATCCCTAGCACCTGGTCCAGAAATTCCAGGAGATGAATTACTTAATTACGAACGCGACGGAAGCGTTGCCGAGGGCGGCGAGTTATTTAGAAACAATTGCGCGATGTGCCACAATTTTGCTGGTCAAGGTGGCGCACTTACTCAAGGAAAATACGCTCCAACAGTTATGGGCGTTCAACCTGTGCATATTTATGAAGCGATGATTACCGGCCCACAATCAATGCCTGTTTTCTCAGATAAAACAATTACTCCTGAAGAAAAATTATCAATTATTAAGTGGATTAAATTTGCAGAGTCAGAACCAGCACTTGGTGGCGCATCACTTGGACGCGTTGGCCCAGTAACTGAAGGTCTGCTCGTGTGGACACTTGGCATTGGAATGTTAATTGGCGTTGCAGTCTGGCTTGCAATGAAGGCGAGATAAGGAAAACATGGCACACGAAATCGAAGCGATCCAAAATCCTGGAGTTCCGCCTCACGTTCATCGCAAGGCAGATCACGATCCTGTTGCTGCCAAGCAGGCAGAGCGCCAAGTCGCCATACTATTTTTACTATCATCGTTTGGGACAATTCTTTTCATAGTTTCATACGTTGCAATTCCTGATGACATTTTTGTCTTTTTACCAGTTATGGGAAGCACCAATGCTCATCAATTGTTCTTAGGACTCGGCCTGGCCTGTTCTTTATTCTTTATTGGCATTGGTGCTATTCACTGGGCTAAAACTTTGATGCCAGATGAAGAAGTTACTGTGCAGCGTCATCAATTCCGTTCACCTGATGATGAGCGACAGGATTTTGTTGACACTGTAAAAGATGGTGCAGCGGCTGCAGGACTTGGTCGCCGTTCTTTAATTAAGCGCTCACTTGGACTTTCACTTGGCTTAGTTGGTTTATCTCCATTACTTCTGCTGCGCGATTTAGGACCATTACCTGGTGATTCACTGACAAAGACAAGCTGGAAAGCTGGCACTCGTTTAGTTACTGATCCGGGTGAGCGTCCGATTAAACCTGAAGATTTAGAAGTGGGAGCAGTGGCGCAAGTTTTGCCTGCGATGCTGCCTGGCCAAGATCACCGAGTACTCAGTGATATCGCAAAAGATGCTGTGCTGCTTATCCGCTTGCGTCCTGAAGAGTTTAATTTAAACGCCGAACGACTCTCCTGGACTCATGAAGGAATCATCGCGTTCTCCAAAATTTGTTCTCATATGGGATGTGCCGTGGCTCTCTATGAACAACAAACTAAGCACTTGCTCTGCCCATGCCACCAATCCACTTTTGATGTTACTCGAGCCGCAAAAGTGCTATTTGGACCTTCGGCCAGACCACTTCCTCAATTAGCATTAGCCCTAGATTCCGAGGGTTACCTTGTTGCAAAACAACCCTTTACAGAACCAGTCGGACCTAGTTTTTGGGAGCGCTCATCATGACCGCACGTGAACGTATTGCCGGCAATGTCGCTAACTATGTAGATGAGCGAACAGGCGCCGCTGCATGGATGAAGAAGAACCTCAACAAAGTCTTTCCCGATCACTGGTCATTCTTACTCGGTGAAATTGCGCTCTACTCATTTGTTATTTTGTTGCTATCAGGAACTTTCTTAACTTTCTGGTTTGATCCTTCCCAACGTGAAGTTGTTTACGAAGGTTCCTACCAACCACTTTCTGGAATAAAGATGTCTGCAGCCTACGCATCTTCTCTTCATATCTCATTTGAAGTACGTGGCGGTCTGCTCATGCGCCAGATTCACCACTGGGCAGCGCTTTTCTTTATGGTGGCAATCGTTGTTCACTTACTTCGCGTGTATTTCACTGGCGCATTTCGCAAGCCACGCGAATTCAACTGGATCATTGGCGTTGGCCTTTTAACACTTGGAATCGTTGAAGGTTTCCTTGGCTACTCACTTCCAGATGACTTACTCTCTGGCACAGGAATTCGAATAGCAGAAGCAATTATTCAAGCTATCCCTGTTGTTGGCACCTACTTGGCATTCTTCGCATTTGGTGGAGCCTTTCCCGGAGAAGCATTTATTCCACGCATTTACACGGTTCACGTTTTGTTATTGCCAGCGGTGTTCTTAGCTCTCATTACGGTTCACTTAATGTTGGTGTGGTACCAAAAGCACACCCAATATCCAGGTCCGGGTCGCACCGAGAAGAACGTTGTTGGTTATCCACTATTTCCTGTGTACATGGCTAAAGCTGGCGGATTCTTCTTCGTTGTCTTTGGCGTAACAACATTTATTGCAGCCGTTGCATCCATTAACCCCATTTGGCTTTATGGTCCGTATACGCCTGGACAAGTCTCTGCCGGTTCGCAACCCGATTGGTATATGGGATGGCTTGATGGATTAGTTCGCATGGCTCCCCCACTGGAAACATACTTATTTGGTTACACCATTTCGTGGAACATTCTTATTCCAGGACTCATTGTTCCCGGTCTAATGTTTACTGGTTTGGCGCTCTATCCATTTATCGAAAGTTGGATAACAGGAGATAAGCGTGAACATCACTTACTTGATCGTCCCCGTAATGCACCTAATCGCACCGCAATTGGTGCAATGGCACTTACCTTCACGTTAGTAGCTCTGATCAATGGTGGAAATGACATCATCGCTCAGCAATTTGAGTTGAGCATTAATCAAATTATGTGGTTTAGCCGCATCGGAATCATCGTTCTTCCGCCTATCGCTTTTGTCATAACGAAGAGAATTTGTATCTCCCTGCAACGCGCCGACCGTGAACTCGTGCTTCACGGTAAAGAAACTGGACGCTTAGTAAGACTTCCCCATGGAGAATTCGTTGAAGTTCACGAAGAGTTAACCCCTGAAAAGAAGTGGCTTCTTACCTCCCATGAACAAAGTGGTCCTTTGGAATTACCAGAAATTGATAAGGCTGGCGTGCGTCGCACAGATGCGATTCGCAACAAGCTGCGCTCACGTATGAGCGCTGCGAATGCTGAAGTTGCACCTAAAGTCAGTGCTAAAGATCTCAAAGAGATCGAACACCACTAATAAATAATTATCGCAGCTACTGCAATTAACACAATTGCAGTAGCAATAGAACCGCGCTTACCAACTCTCTGAGGTAATCCTTTAATCGCGCTCTGGCGATCCTGGTCCATATCTTTAATCACGTTAACAAAGTGGGCTGCGCATCCCAGAATCGCGCCACCTAGCCACATCCATGTTGGTGGAGTTACAGATTTGGAGATGGCAATGCATGAAGGCAGCGCTGCAAAAGCCACGGCATATGGCAGCGGAGAGAGAACATTAAATTTAAAATAAAAGTTATAGGCAATGCCGCAACCAATTCCGAGCCAGTACAAAAGCCCACCTTTAAAACCTAAGGGCCCTAAGAGGTTTGCTACAAAAGAAAATGGCACCATAAAAATCAACCACTTGCGTAAATAAGCCTGTGAAATTAACCCCGAAACAAGTGGTTTATTCATGCGGCCATGGCGTTGATCATCTGCAAAGTCATAGAGATCATTGCTCCAGCCGACTACTAGTTGACCTGTAAAGACTGTAAAGGCAATGACGTATGCAGGGCCTTGCCACCAATAATGAACACCAAAGGCAAAGGCAATACTGGAAACGATTAAGGTGGGTATGAAATGAGATGCTTGTAAAAGCCCGCGAACTTTGGTCACTATTTCTAAACCGCGTTCGGAATATTTAATGCTGGCTTGAAGACAAAGGCTTTTCGTATTCGGTAACCCAACCGATTACGCATATAACCAGCGCACTTATTGCGATAAGTGTGAACCACCAACCGATGATGAGTCCAAGGCCTGTTGCAACTGCTGACATTCCCGTTGGAAGCGGCCACCACGAGTGCGGACTAAAGAAACCTAATTCGCCAGCACCATCTGCTATCTCTGCAACCGTATTATCTTCTGGAAGAGTTGTCCCGATACGTTTTTGTGTAAACCAAACATAAAAACCAATCATGCCAGCAAGACCTGCAGATAACAGCAACCCTGTAATGCCGAGGGCTTCCCCATCTACTTGCCAATAAACAATGGTGATAATTGCGTAAAAAATCGATAGCCCTGCAAAGAGCATCCAGTTAGTTTTCATGGAACTTAATGCCCTTCAGTTTTAATGTGTGGATGGTGTAAATCAAATGCCGGACGCTCACTTGAAATACGTGGCATTGATGTGAAGTTGTGGCGCGGTGGAGGACACGATGTTGCCCATTCAAGGGAAGATCCATAACCCCATGGATCATCAACATTGACCAACGGGCTCTTGCGTGTGATCCAGACGTTGATAAAAAATGGAATCATTGAAAGAGCTAATAGGAATGAGCCAATCGTTGAAACAGTATTCATAAATGTAAACCCATCAGTTGGCAAATAATCTGCGTAACGACGAGGGAAACCCTTAATACCGAGCCAATGCTGGATTAAAAATGTTAGGTGGAAACCAAAGAAAAGTGTCCAGAAGTGAATCTTGCCCAGGCGCTCATTGAGCATGCGCCCTGTCATCTTTGGCCACCAGAAATAGAAGCCAGCAAACATTGCAAAGACCACGGTTCCAAAAAGTACATAATGGAAGTGAGCGACCACAAAGTAAGAGGCAGAGACAGCAAAATCAAGTGGTGGTGAAGCCAAGATAATTCCTGTTAAACCACCGAATAAGAATGTTACGAGAAATCCCATCACCCAGAGCATTGGCGTTTCAAATGTAACGTGGCCGCGCCACATTGTTCCGATCCAATTAAAGAACTTCACACCCGTTGGAACACCAATAAGGAAAGTCATGAATGAAAAGAATGGAAGCAAAACCTGACCACTTGCGAACATATGGTGGGCCCATACAGAAACTGAGAGAGCAGCGATTGCAATCGTTGCAGCAATAAGTCCCTTGTAACCAAAGATTGGTTTACGGCTAAATACGGGCAAAATCTCTGTAGCAATTCCAAAGAAAGGAAGCGCCAAAATGTAAACCTCAGGGTGGCCAAAGAACCAGAAAAGATGTTGCCAGAGCATCGCTCCACCATTGGCCGGATCAAATAGATGAGTGCCATATAGGCGATCAGATTCCAAACCTAGGAATGCGACAGCTAAAGGAGGAAAGGCTAGTAAAACCAAGATAGAAGTGAGCAAAACATTCCAAGAGAAAATCGACATACGAAACATCGTCATACCTGGTGCGCGCATTGTAAAAATTGTCGTGATGAAGTTAACCGCACCCAAGATGGTTCCGATGCCGCCTACTGCAAGACCCACAATCCACAGATCCGCGCCGATTCCTGGTGAATATTCCGAACTAGAAAGTGGTGCGTAAGCGGTCCAACCAAAGGATGCGGCGCCGCCCGGAGTTAAGAAACCGGCAAAAACCATAATTCCAGAGAAAAGATAAAGCCAATATGAAAGCATATTCAAACGAGGGAAAGCTACATCGGCAGCGCCAATTTGCAAGGGCATAATCACGTTTGCAAACCCAACAAAGAGCGGTGTTGCAAAGAGTAACAACATAATGGTGCCGTGCATTGTGAAAATTTGGTTGTACTGCTCGTTACTTAAAAATTGTAATCCTGGTCGTGCCAATTCAGAACGCAATAGCAGAGCTAAGAATCCAGCAATAAGAAACCATGCAAAAGTTGTGATCAGATACATATAGCCGATGCGTTTGTGATCTGTTGTCGTGACCCACTTAACGAATGCATGTCCTTTACGGGTTGATTTTAAACCCTGTGTCGGAAGTGTTATTGCTGGACGCTCCGCATATGTTGTCATACTGTGCTCGCCTTCAGAGTTTCTAGATAACTCTCGTATTCCGATGGGGTAACAACTTTTACGCTAAAGAGCATTTGTGTGTGGTTGCGGCCGCACAAAATATTGCACCTTCCCGGGTAGGTTCCCAATTTGTTTGCCGTGAATTCTAGCTTGTTCGTTACGCCAGGCAGATTCTGCATTTGAATCATGAAAGCCGGGATCCAGAAACCATGCACAACGTCATTAGAATTTAATGTGAATCGAACTTTTTCACCTTGTGGCAAATACAGCGTTGGCGGTTGTGCAGGCGTGCCAGTTACTAGAGCATCAGGCCCCGCTTCTGAATAACCAAATTGCCAAGACCACTGAAAACCCTCTACTGAAATTTCGTGGGCAGGACCAGTTGTTTTAGCAGTGATGACATTTTGTGTTTGCAACGTATAAACAAAGAGCGCCGCAACGATTACAAATGGGATTACTGTGTAAAGAATTTCAACCGGTATGTTGTACTGAGTCTGCTTTGGAAACTCAGGGGAATCTTTTTTAAGGCGATGAAATATCGCTGGCCATATGATTAAAATGAAAGTGATTACTCCAACTACACCTGCGGCAATCCACGCACCTTGCCACAGCGATAAGGACTCATCGTTAACGCTAGTAATTCCTTCTTCAAACCCAAGTCCAGAAACCTTTGAACAACCGGTAAGAAGTAATACGGCCGGAACCACCATCGCGGCTAGGGATAAGGATCGCTTGTTACGTGCGGACATAGGCTTAAGAATAGTGGGGCATTTCCAAAACCGACTCACCTGCCAGTAGCGTTCATCCGGTGGTACGTGTCACAGGAAACTTCCAGAGTGAGAGCCCTCTTCATCCAAAGGCTTTTGACGTACTCCACGCTGCCTTTGATAGTGGTTGGGCCGATGCGGCAAAGCTTTCTCAATCCAGCGCCAAGGCACGTCAATTAAAAAATAACGCCCTTGAATCGATAGCAAGTGCACTATCTGTTGGGGTTGATTCGATTGTTCCCGTATTGCCCACCTCACTTGGTTATTTCTTAGGCATCCAGGGGTTGTTCCTAGATTCATCAACTTTGATTCATGGAGCCACGGATCGAAAAGATGTCTTTGCAATCGCTGCGAAAAATCCACACCAAGTTTTAATAAGTGCCCTCGATGGAAAACTTATCCCTGCCGACGCTGCAGCCAAAGAATCAGTACTTGCTTTACAGATTGCAAATGCCGAAACAGGTGTCATTCAAGAGTGCGATGCAATAATCGCTAGTACACAATCCGAGCGAATCTTTCTTGATGCGACTTCGAGTGGAATTCGCGTACCAGTGGCTAATCAATTTTCTACCGCGCTTTTTGATAGCAAATCTTGGTATGGCCCAGCCGAGATCGGCATATTGGTTCTGAAAAAACCATCTCAGTGGAGCAATCCGCTTCCCCATCTCAATGCAGCACATCCGAATTTTGATGTTTCACTTCCACTATTACTAGCAAGTGCCGTTGCACTCGAAAATTTTGCTACAGAAGTTGAGACCGCGAACACGCAAGCTCGTAAATACAATCACGAACTACGAAGTGCATTTTCGCAGGTAAAAGATGCTGATATCGCTGGTCCGCTAGATTCAAGCCTTGCCCACATGCTCAGCGTTTCATTTCTTAATTGCAACGGTGAAGAGTTGCTTCGCGCAATCCAAAACGATGGGTATAGCGTGGATTCGGGCTCGGCGTGTACAGCAGATGACTTGCAACCGAGTCATGTTTTGGCTGCCATGGGTGTGCTCACCCACGGAAATATTCGAATTACAATCCACCCAGACACCACAAAAGCCGAAATTGATGGCCTCTGTGCTTCAGTAATAAAGAGTGTGAGTGGATTGCGGCAATGAAAGAGATTGATGCACGTGGATTGCGTTGTCCTCAACCTATTATTGAATTAGGCAAAGAAGTTTCTTTCATGCATGCCGGGGATCAAGTGATGTTGCATTCTGATGACCCTGCGACAGAACCTGATTTGGTGGCATGGTCTCGCATGACCGGCAATGTATTTGATAAAAAATCGAAAGACTCTTTTGTAATTACGAAACTAAGTGAGCGCTGATTTCTGCTGCAGCGTTATCGCCATATGCTTGCTTGAAACGTTCGCTAAATTGCACAGGAGTAAACCGATACTCCTGTGTGCCTTTGGTTTCGATTACATAGGTTGCAAGCATTGCCCCAAGTTGTAAGCATCTTTCATGAGAAAGTCCCCACGCAAGACCGGCAATAAAACCTGATCGAAATGAATCGCCCACGCCCGTTGGATCTAATTTGGCATTTTCTTTTGGACAGGCAATTTTGATGAGTTCGCCGCCTTTTGTTTCAATTCGCGCGCCCTTTGACCCTTGTGTAATTACACGATGTTTTACGCGAGAGAGAATTTCAGCATCACTCCAACCAGTTTTTTGAATTGCTAGTGCTAATTCATATTCATTCATAAACAAATATGCAGCGCCATCAATGAGAGACTTAATCTCTTGACCTTGCATACGAGCCATTTGTTGTGATGGATCGGCGGCAATTGCAATGCCACGGGCTTTGGCAACCTCGCTGTGACGCATCATCGCTTCTGGATCATCAGGTGAAATAACGATTAAATCTAGTTCGCCAGTTTTTTCCATAATCGGTGCTAATTCGATATTTCGGGCTTCACTCATTGCGCCAGGAAAAAAGGATGCAATCTGATTGAGTTCGGTATCTGTTGTCACCATAAAGTGCGCTGTAAAAAGATCTTTAGAAATCAACACATGTCCAGTATCTACGCCATGTCGCGAAAGCCAGGCATCGTAATCTGCCCAATCTTTGCCGACTGCAGCAATCAAAATCGGTTTTAGACCAAGCATGCCCATACCAAAACAAATGTTGGCAGCACATCCACCGCGTCGCACATCTAGATCATCGACTAAGAATGAGAGAGAAACTTTTTCAAGGGAACCGGCAACGAGGGAATCAGTAAATTTTCCAGAGAAGGTCATTAAATGATCAAGACCGACAGAGCCAGCTACACCAATTCGCATGGCGTGATATTAGTTAAATGATGGCTTAGTTAAAAGAATCGCCACAGGCGCAAGAGCCCGCGGCATTTGGATTATCAATTGTGAAGCCTTGCTTCTCAATTGTGTCCACGAAATCAATAGTTGCACCAGATAAATAAGGATCACTCATTTTGTCTGTAATGACTTTAACGTCTCCGAATTCGCGAACAACGTCGCCTTCGAGATTGCGATCATCGAAATAGAGTTGGTACTTCAGGCCAGAGCAACCACCAGGCTGTACAGCAACGCGAAGATTAAGATCGTCGCGACCTTCTTGTGCCAACAATGCAGCGACCTTTGATGCTGCGTTATCGGACAGAAGAATTCCTGTTGTAGTGCTTGTCTCTGTGCTCATTTTTTCTCCCTTTCGAGTACTGGCTAAGCCTAGCAACCTCATGGACTCTGCGCGACATGGACACAGATTATGAGAGAGAATGCACCTGTGAATCTAAGTGACCTCTTACTACTTGGACAAGGTAGCGATCTTGCCAGTGAACGTGGCGTTTCGTGCGATGGCCAGTTACCTGCCGCCAGTGATCCGCAATTAGTTGCTCGCGCCAGAGCTGCTCGTAAATCACTCGGCTCAAGTGTCTTGGTTCTAGGTCATCATTACCAAAGAAATGAAGTTATTGAATTTGCAGACATCACGGGTGATTCATTTAAGTTGGCACAAGAGGCAGCCACGGCGAGTAGCGTTGAAAACATTATTTTTTGTGGAGTTCACTTCATGGCAGAAAGTGCTGACATCCTGACTTCCGATAAACAAAGAGTGATTCTTCCCGATCTGGCTGCAGGTTGTTCCATGGCAGATATGGCTACTGCAAATCAAGTCACTAAATGTTGGGAAGAACTTTCAAGTATTGGCGTGGCCCAGGAAGTTATTCCGGTCACGTACATGAATTCTTCAGCTGCGATTAAATCCTTTACCGGCGAACATGGTGGAACGATCTGCACATCGTCTAATGCTGAATCTGCAATGAAGTGGGCATTTACTCAAGGCTCAAAAATTCTCTTTTTGCCCGATCAACATTTAGGTAGAAACACCGCCGTTCTCTCTTTGGGATTATCACTCGATGACTGCGTTCTTTGGAATCCCTGGAAGCCAATGGGTGGTCTGACAGAAGAACAGATCAAGAAAGCTAAAGTAATTTTGTGGCGAGGACATTGCTCTGTTCATGGGCGCTTCTCCATCGATAGTGTCAATGAAATTCGATCTCGAGTTCCGGGAGTGCAGATTCTGGTTCATCCCGAGTGCACACATGAAGTTGTGCAAGCCGCAGATCGCGTTGGTTCTACTGAAAAAATTATCAAAATTGTTGAACAATCTCCCACTGGTTCGAAGTGGGCTATCGGCACTGAACTTAATTTGGTCCAGCGCATCTCACAGAACAATCCGGATAAAGAAATTTATTTCTTGGATAAAGACATCTGTTACTGCTCAACCATGAATCGCATTGACTTGCCACACTTGGTGTGGGCCATGGAATCCCTCGTATCCGGCAACGTTGTTAACCAAATTCGAGTAGCCCCTGAAGTGGCTAAGTATTCAAAACTCGCCTTAGAAAGAATGCTCGCTCTATAGTTGCCCCATGCCTAATACTTCCGACGCATCTTCAAAAAAGGGTCGACCAACTCCTAAGCGCAAAGAAGCGCAATCAAAGCGAATAGTTTCATCCCTTGCTCCGGCATCTACTAAAGAAGAGAAAAAGCGCGCACGTGAACAGAGCCGTGCTTCTCGTAATGCATCACGCGCGGCATATCTACGTGGTGAAGAAAGTGCAATGCCTTTGCGAGATCGTGGTCCTGCCCGCAGGTATGTAAGAAATATTGTTGATGCACGTAGATCCATTGGTGAATATTTCTTGCCAATTATTTTCGTTGTTTTATTGCTTTCAATTTTTCCCGTACCGGCGCTTCAATACGGTGGGATTGCACTGATGTACGCAGTTCTCTTAACCGCAGCTGTTGATGGCGTCTTTCTCTCTAGAAAAATTAAACGCGAAATTCGCACGCGTTTCCCGGATTCGCCAACAAAGGGTCTGGGTCTTTACGGCTGGTTGCGTTCGACTCAAATGAGACGTCTTCGTACTCCACACCCACAATTTAAACCTGGAGATAGTTTTTAGTTAACTTCTAAACGCCTACTTAACGTGGGACTCAACAAAAGGAAGATTAACTACTTCAGCCTGTGATTGCCGTCCACGCACGTCGATTACCACAACTGCTCCAAGTGATACCGAAGAATCCAAAAGAGCTAAAGCAATTCCATTTTTTAATGTGGGTGAAAATGTTCCTGAAGTTACTTCTCCTACGTCAATGCCATCGAGATCTTTAACTTTCATGCCAGCACGAGGAATACCCCGATCCAGAGATTTCAAACCATGCAAAAATTTACGTGGGCCATTGGTGCGCTCACTTCGCAGCACCGCATCTCCTGAAAATTTTTCCTTCTTCCAACCCACAGCCCATGATGCGTGTGCTTGTACAGGCGTTATTTCAGGTGAGAGTTCGTGACCGTGCAGCGGGTATCCCATTTCTGTTCTCAACGTATCGCGAGCACCTAAGCCGCACACAACTCCATCAAAGGCAGCGATTGCGGTAACAAGTGCGTCCCAAACTTTTTCGGCATCTTTCCAGAGTGGCAATAACTCGAAACCAAATTCACCTGTATATCCGGTACGGCACAAAATTACATCACATTGTGCAATCTGAACATTTGCAAAACTCATGTAATCAATTGAGGATGCAACGCCAAGGGATGTTAAAACTTCTGCTGTTGCTGGTCCTTGTAATGCCAGTACCGCATACTCTGTATGTAAGTTCGTAATCGTGATTCCCGGGTGGTTTTTTGCTTCCAGTTCCGCAACCACATCTGATGTATTCGATGCATTCGGAACAAGGAAAACATCTTGGGATGAATTCCTATATGCAATCAGGTCATCAATGACACCACCATCGGCATTACATAACATCGTGTATTGGGCCATGCCATCAGAAATTCGATCAAGGTCATTGGTAAGAATCGCGTTAAGAAAATCTAAAGCGCCGCTTCCTTTCACACTGGCTTTGCCTAAGTGCGACACATCAAAAAGCCCTACGCGCTCTCGAACTGCTGAGTGTTCGGCAAGTACTCCAGTGGCTGGATATTCAATGGGCATAAGCCATCCACCGAAATCTGCCATCTTGGCTTGCAGATCTAGGTGTTTTTGATGCAGAGGAGAATTTTTCACTTTCACAACCTACTCCCACACCAACAAAAGTTCCTACAACCGATAACCTGTGCGTCTTGCAGATTTTAAGAAGGAGTAGCCATGTCCTCGTTGACACTTACTGACGGCGCCGTAAACAGCGGTGTCATTGTCGTCGGGCTTTCATTTAATCCAAATAAAGCATCAGCGTTAAGCATTGAATCAGACACTCTGACTCTGGATACAAGAACATTGCTCGCTCAACTCAAAGAGCTCGGAGCAACTGGTAAATCTGATGAGATCATCAAAATACCTGGCACCCGAACAAAATTAATCGTTTTTACTGGATTAGGTCAGACACAAAAAGAGTATCCACATGAAAGCCTTCGACGGGCTGCGGGAGCAGCTGCGCGCGCACTAGCCGGAAGCGATGTAGCAACATTTGCATTGCCAGCCATAAATATTGAGGCCGTTTCGGCAATTGGAGAAGGTGCAGCACTTGGCGCCTATACCTTTGATGAATTCCGCGGCTCAACAAAATCAGAAAGAAAATTGCCACTGACTAAGATCTTGATTCACTCAAGATTCACTAAAAAGATTGAAGCAAAGAACGCGCTGAAGCGAGCACAGATAATTGCAAAGTATACACATTTAGTTCGAGATTTAATCAATACTCCCCCATCACACCTGACTCCAGAAACTTTTACGAAAAAGATTTCTGCTGTTGTTAAATCTGCAGGCGGCGCCTCTGCCGGACTTAAAGTAAGCATTCTTAATGAGAAGCAATTAAAAAGCGGCGGCTATGGCGGAATAATTGGTGTTGGCCAAGGATCAGCGAATCCACCACGTCTGCTGCACATTACATACACACCGAAAAAATCTCTACGAAAGTTTGCATTCGTAGGTAAAGGAATAACATTTGATACAGGCGGATTAGCGCTTAAACCTGCAGCCGGTATGGAAGCCATGAAATCTGACATGAGTGGAGCCGCAGCTGTTTGTGGTGCGATCCTTGCAATTGCATCTCTCAAACTTGCCGTGACGATTGAAGCATGGGCGCCATTGGCTGAAAATATGGTCAGCGATAACGCAACTCGTCCAAGTGATGTCATCACAATTTATGGTGGTAAAACTGTAGAAGTTCTGAACCCTGATGCAGAAGGTCGACTCATTCTGGCTGATGCACTTGTGAAGGCTCAAGAAACTAAATCACTCGATGGCCTTATCGATGTTGCTACATTAACTGGTGCACAAGTGGTTGCACTTGGAACTCGAACCAGTGCGGTGATGACAAATAATGAAGATTTCAGTGCGCGATTACTTACTGCAGCTGCCGATAGTGGCGAAGCATTTTGGCCAATGCCACTTCCGCAAGAATTGCGCGCATCTCTCGATTCACCAATTGCTGATCTAGCAAATGTCGGTGAACGTATGGGAAACATGTTGGTTGCTGGATTATTCTTAAAAGATTTCGTTAAGCCAGAAGTGCCATGGCTGCACCTAGATATTGCAGGACCTGCCTATAACGAATCTGGCGCACACGGATATACCCCTGTCGGCGGCACTGGTGTGGCACTGCGCACACTTCTGCGCTTGGTCGAGAATTCAATAATTCGGTAACTAGCCCGAAGGCTGGCAAGATAGGACAAGGGCGAAAGTTGTCCTAGTTCATCTCAGGATCGTAGGAGGTTTAGGCAGTGGCTCAATTCGATCTAGTAATCCTTGGCGGTGGAAGTGGCGGATATGCATGCGCCCTTCGAAGCGCTCAACTAGGTCTATCCGTAGCACTGATCGAAGCTGACAAACTTGGCGGCACGTGTCTACACCGTGGCTGCATTCCAACAAAAGCTTTATTGCACTCCGGTGAAATAGCAGATGGCGCACGCGATGCCAACCACTTTGGTGTGAACGCGCAATTCTTGTCTATGGATATGCCAGCTGTTAATTCTTATAAAGATGGCGTTATCGCTCGATTACATAAAGGATTGCAAGGTCTTGTTAAATCAAGAAATATTACATTTATCGAAGGTCACGGTCGTTTGGTTTCTAAAGACACAGTCGAAGTCAACGGCGAAAAATACACAGGCAAGAACGTTGTGCTTGCAACTGGTTCATATGCAAAAACGCTGCCTGGTCTTCAAATCGATGGCACAAAAATTCTTACATCAGATCACGCGACAAATCTGGAGTACGTACCAAAGAGCGTGATCGTTCTAGGTGGTGGCGTCATTGGTTGTGAATTTGCATCCGTGTGGAAATCATTTGGTTCTGAAGTAACAATTATCGAAGGCCTGCCTCACTTGGTCGCTCTCGAAGATGAATCTTCTAGTAAGCAACTCGAACGTGCATTTAGAAAACGCGGGATTAATTTTGAACTTGGTGTTCGTTTTGCATCGGCTTCCATTAACGGCGACACCGTGACTGTGACGCTAGAAGATGGCAAGACTTTCAGTGCAGACGTACTTCTCGTCAGTGTGGGTCGCGGACCAGTTTCTGCAAACCTTGGCTATGAAGAACAAGGTATTTCTATGGACCGAGGCTACGTACTAGTTGACGATAAGTGCCGCACAAATGTTCCCGGCATTTGGGCAGTTGGAGATTTGATTCCAACGCTACAACTAGCCCACGTTGGATTCAGTGAAGGAATTTTGGTTGCCGAAGAGATTGCAGGGCTTAACCCTCGCCCAATTAATTACGATGGTGTCCCCCGTGTTACATACTCTGAGCCAGAAGTTGCCTCTGTTGGTTTAACAACAGCCCTTGCAAAAGAGCGTGGATACGATGTTGTTGAATTAAATTATGATTTAGCAGGAAACGGTAAGGCTCAAATTTTGCGCACAGCAGGTTCGGTCAAATTAGTTTCACAGAAAAATGGACCAGTACTTGGTATTCATATGGTTGGTTCTCGTGTTGGAGAACTACTAGCTGAGGCCCAATTGATTTTTAACTGGGAAGCAAGTGCCGCAGATGTTGCACCGCTTATTCATGCACACCCAACACTGTCAGAAGCCATGGGAGAAGCACACATGGCACTCGCCGGTAAAGCGCTTCATGCTCACGGATAATCTAGGGAGAAAACAATGACATTTTCAGTAACGATGCCAGCACTTGGCGAGAGCGTGACAGAAGGAACAGTCACACGTTGGTTAAAAGCCGAAGGTGATCATGTCGCTGTTGACGAACCGTTACTAGAAGTTTCTACCGACAAAGTCGATACTGAGATTCCATCTCCTGTTGCAGGAACACTTCAAAAAATTGTAGTAGGCGTAGATCAAACTGTTGCAGTCGGCGCAGAACTTGCAGTTATTGCAGATGGCGCAGCAGCACCTGTTGTTGTGGCTCCACCTGTTGTTGTGGCTCCACCTGTTGTTGTGGCTCCACCTGTTGTTGTGGCT
>JBEENC010000007.1:0-17543 GCA_041192285.1 Actinomycetota bacterium | reverse complement strand
GCTGTTATGAGTTCAGCGCGATTCCAAATTCCACCGGCATCTAATGGCATCTGCTCAATGAAGCGAAGATTGAGATCTTCTGCGAGTGCCCATTTCAACAAATTAGTGACTTCACCATCGTTTATGCCGCGTAGTAAAACTGTATTTATTTTTACTGGCATTAAACCAGCATCCTTAGCCGCTTGAATCCCTGCAAAAACATCGTGAAGGCGATCTCTGTATGTCATTTTCTTAAATACATCTCGATCTAATGTATCCAAACTGATATTAATACGACGAAGCCCTGCATCAAATAGCGGTTGTGCAAGTTTTGCAAGCGCTAATCCGTTAGTAGTCATAGACAAAATTGGTGGGTTTTCAATCGATGAAATTCGAGAAACAATCTCAACAATATCTGGACGTAAAAGGGGTTCGCCACCTGTCAAACGAATCTCATCAATGCCTTGTGAAACACCAACTTTTATAATAGAAATCAATTCATCAGTTGTTAGAAGTTCATCCGATGGCAACCACGCAGCAAAATCATGTGGCATGCAATATGTACAGCGAAGATTGCAACGATCAGTTAGTGAAACACGCAGATCTCTATGTCCACGTCCGTATGTGTCAACGAGCTGTGTCATGCGCTGTTCACCCATTCAGTAGTGCCATCTGCAAAAACTTGATACTTCCATATTGGAAGTTCATCTTTCACAGTCGAGACGATCTCTTCGCACGCCGCGAATGCTGGCCCACGATGGAGTGCTGATACTACAACCGCAAAGGCTGTTTCGCCGATAGCAATTTCGCCATATCTATGCGCGACGGCAACGCCTAGGACATCATGTTTGGCCGCAATCCGATGTGTTATCTCTTCGATGACGCCTTGAGCACTTGGGTGCACTTCATAAGTCAAAGATGTAACGCTCTTATCAGCATCGTTATCTCTCACATCGCCAGAAAAACTTGCAACAGCTCCTGCTTGATTAGTTTTTAAAGATTCAGCTAACGAATCAACTGAAATACTGTGCTTAGTTACTAGGGCTGTGATCATGTCCGGCCAATTGATCGTGGATGTGGGATGCAAGTCTTTCGATAATTACTAAACCATCTGTTGCGGCACCGGGTGAGCCAGGCAAATTTATAATTAATGTTTTATTTGTTACACCCGCAGCACCGCGAGATAAATCAGTTGTTGGAACTTTTTCTCGGGAGTATGCGCGCAGTGCTTCGAGAATTCCTGGCATCTCTTTTTCAATTAGCGGAGCTGTTGCCTCTGGCGTGACATCAAATGGTGATACACCTGTTCCACCCGTAGTCACAAGTAAATCTACGCCATCCTTAATTGCAGATTTGATAGCTGATGAAATTTTTTCTACGTCATCTGGCAGTACTTGAACGCCATCAATGTGATACCCAAGTGTTCTCAAACCTTCAAGAAGAATCTGACCTGATTTATCTTCGTATATGCCATTAAAAGCACGATTACTTGCTGTGATAATTGCAGCACGCTTCATGTGCGCTTCCAGTGTCCATTTCTTCCGCCATCTTTTTCATCGACTTGAATATTTTTAATCGTGGCACCTGGGTCTAGGGCCTTTGTCATATCAATAATAGTTAGTGCGGCTATTGATACTGCGGTGAGCGCTTCCATTTCCACACCCGTGCGATCTGAAATTTTTACAGTCGAATAAATATTTACACCATCATCAGCGATTTCTAAATCAACATTTACACTTGAAATAGCAATTGGGTGACATAGTGGAATAAGTTCTGCAGTTTTTTTAGCACCCATAATTCCTGCAATTCGGGCAGTTGCTAATACATCACCTTTTGGAGTCTTGCCTTCTGCAATCAGTGACAGAACAGATTTGCTTAATAAAACTTTTCCAGAAGCAGATGCACTGCGTTGTGAGACATCACGATCTGACACATCAACCATGTGGGCATTGCCCGCATCATTGATGTGGCTTAGCTTCTCGCTCATAGTTCAATCTTAATCAATCACCTGAGGATTGCACCCCCGCCTAATTGGCTCATATGCCCTCTGCTTGGCCGCTATGGTCCTTACATTTATCACCTGGCCACAATTATTGGCTCTGATACGCTTGCGTTCTTAATTCTTCGGGAGGTCTGACATGTCAGTTGAAAGCGATCAAGCACGACAAATGCTTAGTTCAATTTGGCAAGCACAAGGTGAAAAAATTGAAGAGCTCGACGAAGAGTGCAATCCAAATAAATCATGTAGAAATATGAAAGAAGTTACCTTCGAAGGTTTTGCTGATGAAGGCAAAGATCTTGCGACTGCGTGGCGCGAAACCCTTATTCGCGAAGGCAAACTTGGCACTGGTAAAACAATCGGTGACATCGTTGCAGGCAATTTACAAAAATAATCTTTATACACGAATCGAGTTTTAACAGATGAGCCAAAACGCTGCTTTTGATTCGTTGACGGTTGAAGATCTCATTACAGAACTTCGCTCGATTGGCTACATTGCAAATCGAGGTTTAGCTACTTCCTTGCTTATATCGATGAAATTAGGACGACCAATTCTCCTAGAAGGCGAAGTTGGAGTTGGAAAAACAGAGTTAGCAAAGTGCGTTGCAAAGCTTTATAACCGTGAACTTATTCGTTTACAATGCTATGAAGGCATAGATACCAATCAGGCGCTATACGAATGGGATTACGCGCGCCAGATGTTACAAATTAGAGCAATGTCAGAAAATGACATCACAGAAAAATCAGTTGATGATTTGTTTGGTCCTAAATTTCTCATTGAACGGCCTTTGCTTCAAGCAATTCGAGCAGGAGATCAATGCGTTTTACTCGTTGATGAAGTTGATCGCGCAGATGATGAGTTCGAAGCATTTTTACTTGAACTACTCTCAGATTTTCAAATAACGATTCCAGAAATAGGCACCGTCAAAGCACAGTCTCGCCCTATCGTGATCTTGACCTCAAACAGAACTCGCGAACTCCATGATGCGCTCAAGCGCCGTTGTCTCTATAACTGGATTGGTTTCCCTCCGAAAGAACAAGAAGTTGAAATTGTTAAGTCTCGGCTTCCAGGTGTAACAACTCAACTCGCCACAAAGGTTGTTAACACCGTACATAAGATGCGCGAGATGGACTTAGAAAAATCTCCCGGAGTCGCTGAAACGATTGATTGGGTTGCATCCCTCGATGCAATCGGTGCAAAAGATCTCAACGAAAATAATGCCTCACAAACTTTAGGCGCAGTAATTAAAGGCAAAGATGATTTTGAGTACGTCACCGGAAGCCTTGCGGAGATAATCTCTGATGCCACTCGCTGAGGGCTTTGACGAGCTCTTTGTTGAATTTGGTCAAGAACTACGCACTGCCGGTTTAATTATCGGCTCAGATGATGTCATTACTTTTTGTCATGCTGTCGCGCAATTAGATCCAACGGATGTAATGGATGTTTACTGGAGTGGGAGAACCACACTTGTTAGACGTAAAGATGCAATTGGGCCATATAACTATACTTTTCGTAAGTTTTTCTTAGATATTTCAGAAGACGAAACAAATCTTGCAAAGAAAAAAATAAAGGCGTCCGTAAGCACATCTGCAACTCTTGAAATCCCTGAGGTAGAACAAAATCAGCAAGGCAATGGAATTGAAGAATCAAAGATGGGTTTCATGGCTGCAACCAATGAAATCTTTCGTAATAAGGCATTTTCAGAGTGTTCACCCCAAGAGTTAGCATCTCTTCGAAAGATGATGTCCACGCTTCGAATTTCACCTCCTGTGCGCAGAACTCGCAGGTTGCATACGACTCCAAAAGGAAAACGCATAAACATGCGCAAACTTGTGCGCGAGAATATGCGCTCACTCGGTGAAAATCGTGAAATTTTTTATAGTAAACGTAAAGAGAAATTGCGTCCAATTGTTTTTATTCTAGATGTTTCAGGTTCAATGGCTGATTACTCCAGAAATTTACTTCAACTTGCATACTCTGCGCGCCGAGCGAATCAGAAAGTTGAAGTTTTTTGTTTTGGTACTCGCTTAACTCGCATAACAAAATCACTCTCTAAGCGCACACCCGATCAAGCCATGGAGTTAGCAGGTTCTGAAGTAATGGATTGGGATGGTGGAACTCGTATCGGAGATTCCATTACTACCTTTATTAAGCAGTGGGGCCGAACACGCATTGGTCGCGGCGCTATCGTCATTATTTGTTCAGATGGGCTAGATCGTGGAGAGCCTGCAGTTCTAGCAAAATCAATGGAAGATTTATCTCGCATTGCATACAGAGTCGTCTGGATGAACCCTCATCGCGGAGATAGCGAGAAATTTGTACCTTCATCTCTGGGAATGATCGTTGCCGATCCATTTATTGATGAGGTTGTATCAGGACATAACTTAAAGAGTCTGGAAGAATTTAGCCGCAAGCTCGTCTCGATTAAATAGGAGAGATCATGAAGTTCAGTGTTTCAATTTTTGCCGATGGCGATCGCGAGATGACGCTTGAAGAAATTGTAGAACTTGCAGATGCAGTTGCAATTTATAGTGGAATAGCAACTGGTGCCGGAACCATGGGTTATGGTGCGCAAATAATCGTTGAAGCACCAAGTTCTGATATCGCAGTTGATGCAGCACTCGAACTCTTCAATGATGCTGTAAAGAAAGCAAACCTGCCGGTATGGCCAATTATTAAGGCTGAAACAATGTCAGAAGATCAAGATTGGGAAGACGCCTACGAATGATTCGCTTAGGTTCACTGGCTGGATATCCATTTGAAGGACCACGCGCTTTAGCAGGATGGACTCCATCAAAAGTCGCAGCGGTCTATGCAATTATGTGTCTTAACGACCCAGAAAATAAGCCTCAAGAGTTCTCCATCATCTACGTGGGGCACAATTCAGATTTAACAACAGAAGGTTTTCCATTTAAGCATCCACGGTCAGCAGCATGGATTGCACGGGCCAAAAACAAATTTAACTTGCACATCTGTTGGTATGAAATTCCAGGTGGCTCTGAAAAACATCGCGAACAAATTGCTCGAGAATTAATGGCTGTTTATCAACCAAGTTGTAATGAAGAAAAGTATGACCAGGCTTGGAAAGACGAATGGATCGGCGAATACTCAAACGCATTCACCGACCCATTGACTACTACGCGCGATCCAAATAATCGCGCATAATTAATTATTAATCTATTTTGACTCCAACGCCTTCGAATAGGCGCGTGCGTCGCGTTCTCATCGCTGGGAAATTTGGTGGGCGTTCTTCAGATTCTGGTACTGCTTTGTATGTAGCACCAGTCACGATTGCTTCTGCAAAGCCGTAGAGCAGTGGAAGAGCCCCTGCAACTACTCCACCAGTTGTATTGATTCGCTCAAGTCCTGGCTCGATTACCTCTGCGTCGGCTTGAATAGCCCAGACTAAGTCAGCTGCTTCTTCAAGTTTTGTTGCAACTGCTGCTAACTGACGTCCAACGATGAAGAGATAGATGGCCAGACCTGCAATTAAGGCAGCGATGTCAATGACTGAAAATAATTGAAGTGTTGTCATGAGCGCACCTTGTCCAATACGCGTCCGAGGAATAAATGGTGTTCCAGACCTTCAGCAAGAACTGCGTCAACACCAGCAGCTGTCTTATCAATCAGTGCTGCATTGGCAGTATTTGCCTTTGCTTGTGTAAGTGTCTGGCGAATTTGAGCAACGCGCTTATCAATTGTGCGCACAAGGATTACCAGAATTGTAAGAAGTGCTGCGACTGCCACAACAACAACGGCTCCCAATATATTTGCAAGAACCCAGAGCGTGTTTACGTTTGAATCCATTGTCTCAGCCTCCCAATTTCTTACGGCCACGGTTGAGGCCGTCGACAATCGCTGTAGCCGATGCGATCGTGACGTTTAGTCCCTTGAGAGCCGCTGTATTTACAACTGCTGCCTCAAGGCCTGTATTAATTCTCTTTGCTTGTCCGCCAATTTTGTGTGCGAGCAACAAGATCGGAACAACGAGGGCAACAACAACTAGAACAACAACAGTTGCGATGATGTAGCCCAAGAGCCAGCCTGCGTGATTAGTGAAGTCCATGTGCGTTCTCCTTAGATCGATTCCGCAAAATCGCGTACCGGCTTGAGACTGGCGTTCACAGAAGGAACAACGGACGGAACCGTTGCTGTCTTAGCAACTATTACTGCTACTCCGCCTTCAAGTGCATCGAGTGACTTCGCAACAGTGCGAAGGTGCAAAATCACACGAGATAGCCCAAGTGCAGCTGCTGCGATGATTAGCGTTGCAAGAATTAAAGTAAATACTGCTTGTTGTGGCATGTCTTCTTCCCCTATCCGAGCAACTTAGAAACGGGACCTGCGTAACGAACCGCACCGTTTGCTACTTCTTTTATTACGATATCTGTCTTTGCAAGCAACGCTGGTGTGTTGTTGAGTTCACCAATAAGTGCAACTCCCCCACCAAGTGCATCATCTGCAGCGCCACGAATACGCTCTAGTGGTCCAAGAACCAAATTCAGAAGCGCTACGAGAACTGGAACGATTACAACTAAAAGAACCAAATTACCGATTGCCCATAAACTCATTAGATTCCCTCTCTCGTTATCGACGTGCTACTGGTTGATATGGGAGGAAGAAGCGAGCAAATATTCTTGCTGCCGCGTTCTTCACAACTGTTAACGCGATCGCAACACCGCTTGCAGACTTTGGACCGCCAACAGTGTTTGGATCAAGTCCCATTGAGATTGCCTTCATGCGACCTTGCATACTTGTAGCAGTTTGATTTACAAGTACCGCTGTTACATCTGCAATTAATCCACGACCAAATTGTGCGGCGGCGCCTGAAACAGTCAGATCAAGTGAAATCTTTACTGATGTTCCACCGGATACAGTGTTTAGGGCTGCAACGAGAACTGCTTGCGCTTCGCCGCGACCTTTCTTATCCGAGCCAGATGCATCAATTGTGATTACTTTTTTGGAGTTATCGCGGCTCTTAACTTTTGCTTGCCCTGCAAACTCAAGTTTGACTGGACCCGCAGAAATAATTACATCGCCACCAAAGTGATCTTGTGCAATCTTTGTCGTGAGATCAGCACCAGGAATACACGCTGCCACTTGAGGAATATCATCAAAGAATTTCCACACAGCATCGATCGGTTGATCAACTACTATCGTTTGCGAGATTAGCATTTTGCCTCCTGGCTGATGAACGAGGTTGGATCTTTTTCAAAGGCCGTACGACATCCTGGCGCGCAGAAGTAATACGTTGTTCCTTCAAATTCAAATGGGCGATTTGATTTTTCGGCGGCAACTCTCATACCGCAGACCAAATCTTTAACTTCCGGGATCTCTAGAAGTGGAAGTTTTGTTTGAGATTGTTGTGCAAATGCACCAGATGAACGCAATTGCACAAGCTGGGCAAGAATTGAAACGGCCATTTCGCGATGCGTTGTATGACCAAGGTCAAGACCTGCAGGAAGGTGAATCTTTTCAATCTGGGCAGATGTAAATCCACGATCTACCAAATAATCTAGAACAGCTTTCCCGCGCTTACGTGAAGCAACAACTCCGAGATAAGCAGGATTGGCAGGAAGTGCAACTTCAGTTGCTTCTTCATCACCATGGCCTTGTGTAGCAATGATGACAACTGAAGAATTTGAAACCATTGAGGTAGTGAAATCTGAAAAATCAATAAGTGAAACTCTCCAATTGAGAACTTCACTTAATTGTTTTAGCGTAATAGCCATCGGTGAGCGCCCAACAATGGTTAATTGTGGTGAAGATTGAACTGGCTCAACATAAATTTGAAGAGCACCTTCACTTTGGCACGCCATCGGAACTGTCATCACACCTTCTGGAACATGCATTCCTTGAAAATCTGCTTCTTGGCCAAGCCAAATTAATTGAGCTTTGCCACTTTCCATAACTTTCTTAGCTTCACGAATAAGAACTGGCTCGGCGCATGCTCCGCCAATCCATCCATGAAGTTTTCCATCAGCTGTGATCAGTGCACGAGATCCACTCTGACCAGAGGAAGGACCTTGGCGCCACACGACAGTTGCCATCACAAAAGATTCACCACTATTTGTGAGTTCAACTGCGCGTTCTAAGACGCCCATGCCTTCCACTGGCTGAAGTGACATTCTTAGTCGCCGCTACGAACTGGTGGCATACCGTAAACATCTTTGCCAGTTGCGAGTGCTTCATAGACTCGGTTTGGCATCAGAGGCATATCAATGTTTCGAATACCTTTATCTTTAAGTGCGTCCATCACAGCATTTACGAATGCTGCAGGTCCACCTACGGTTGCACATTCGCCAACTCCCTTTGCACCAATTGGATGGTGTGGGCATGGTGTGACAACTTCGTACAACTCAAAGCCTGGAGTTTCCCACGATGTTGGAAGTAAGAAGTCCATGTAGTTAGAACCAATGCAGTTACCTTCTTCGTCATATGTTATGTACTGCATATTGGCCATTGCATACGCTTCGGTAAGTCCACCCATAATCTGTCCCTCGACGATCATTGGATTAATTCGAACACCGCAGTCATCTACTGCAACAAATTGCAAAACATCCCACACGCCAGTTTCTGGATCAATTTCAATCTTGGCGATGTAACAAGCAAATGGCCACGTTAAGTTTGGAGGATCGTAGTAAGCATTATTTTCTAATCCTGGTTCCATTCCATCTGGCATATTGCTATAGGCAGCCATTGCACACTCTTGAATAGTTACGCCACGTTCTTGATTGCTGCGAACGTAGAAACGCCCAAGTTCCCACTCAATATCTTCTTCAGATACTTCAAGGAGATGTGCTGCAATTTTGCGAGCCTTTGCACGAATCTTGCGTGCAACCATTGCAACAGCAGCACCAGCAACTGGTGTGCTTCGAGAAGCGTAAGTACCCATACCAAATGGAGCAGTATCAGTATCGCCTTCTTCAACAACAATATCTTCGGCAGGTATTCCGAGTTCGTGGGCAACAATTTGTGCCCATGTTGTCTCGTGACCTTGGCCTTGTGATTTTGCACCGGTGCGTAAAATTGCTTTACCGGTCATATGCACGCGAAGTTCAGCAGAGTCAAACATCTTGATACCCAAAATGTCGTACTCACGACTGTTTCCTGCACCTAATGGTTCAGTCATTGTTGAAATACCGATACCGAGAAGGCGTCCGCGCTTTGCAGCCTCTGCTTTCTCTGCGGCAAAGTTCTTATAACCAATGGCTTCAAGTCCGATATCAAGGCACTTTCCATATTGGCCTGAGTCAGTTAAGAAACCAAATGGTGTGCGGTGTGGGAAATCGTCATCTTTAACAAAGTTAACACGACGAAATTCTGCTTGATCCATTCCTAAATCATCGGCGGCGGCTTGAACCATACGTTCTTGGAAGAACATTGCTTCGGTAACTCGGAATGAACAACGGTATGCAACTCCACCTGGTGCCTTGTTTGTGTAATAACCAGTTGAGAACATATAAGCAGTTGGAATGTCATAGCACGCAAATGCAGAGTGCATTAGACCAATTTTGAACTTACTTGGTTGTGCATCTGCGAAGAATGCGCCGTGGTCAGAAATAGTGTTCATGCGAACACCAAGAATTTTTCCGTCCTTACGTAGCGCCATTTCACCTTTGAGATAAACGTCGCGACCAAATCCTGTTGAGATTAGGTTTCCAGTCTTATCTTCAATCCACTTCACAGGCTTTTCAGTCAAGATTGAAGCGAGGATAGAAATCACATAGCCAGGATAAACAGGAACCTTGTTACCAAAACCGCCACCAATATCTGGTGAAACAATACGGATTTGGTGTTCTGGTAATTCTGCGACCAATGCAACAGCAGCACGCACAATATGTGGCGCTTGGGATGTCATATATACAGTGAGTTTTCCTGTTGCACGATCGTAATCGGCAATTGATCCGCAGCACTCAAGTGGTGATGGGTGAGTACGTGGATAATGCAGTTCAATCTTTGAAACTACATCTGCATCAGCAAATGCTTTATCTGTACGAGATTTATCACCGATTTCCCAGTCGAATACTTTATTTCCAATTTGGCCTTGCTTGTCATCGCGAATTTGAACAGCATCTGCAGCAGCTGCTTGAACTGGATTAACAATTGGAGGCAAAATTTCATAATCGACAACAATCTTGCCGCATGCATCTTTTGCAATGTAAGGATCATCTGCAATAACTGCACATACTTCTTGTCCTTGGAAGCGCACCTTATCTGTTGCAAGAACAGCTTGTGTGTCATATGAAAGCGTTGGCATCCATGCAAGGTTGCGAGCTGCCATCATTTCGCCAGTTAGTACGAGTCGCACACCAGGCATATCCCAAGCAGCGCTTGTATCAATTGACTTAATGCGAGCATGTGCAACCGGGCTTCGCAAAATTTCCATGTGAAGCATGCCTGGTAGCACGATGTCATCTACATAATTGCCTTTACCGCGAATAAAACGGTTATCTTCAACTCGACGACGGCTTGCACCCATTCCGCCAATTTTGACTTCGTCTAATCTCATTTTTTATGCTCCCCGACCTAGTTGAGTTCCGCGCGCATTTTTTCAGCAGCCCAAAGAACTGCCTTGACGATATTTTGGTAACCAGTGCAACGGCACAGATTTCCAGAGAGTGCCCAACGGATTTCATCTTCTGTTGGATTGAGATTTTTTTCGAGTAGAGCTTTTGCAGCCATCATCATTCCCGGAGTACAAAAACCACATTGCAATCCGTGCTTTTCTTTGAAACCTTCTTGAATTGGATGAAGTTCGCTAGCACTGGCAAGTCCTTCTACAGTTTCAACATTGTGACCATCTGCTTGAACTGCAAGCATTGTGCAACTCTTAATTGGACGACCGTCAAAGAGGACAGTGCATGCCCCGCAATTTGATGTATCGCACCCAGTGTGCGTTCCGGTCAACTTTAGACCTTGACGCAAGAGATGTGCGAGTAGCAAACGTGGTTCAACATCTACTGTGCGAGGTTCACCGTTGACATTAATAGTCACACGACGAACTGGAATATTGTCTGCAGGCGGTATTGAGATTTCTTCGTAGAGGCTCGACATTTTTTAGGCTACTTTCTTTGCGGAGTTTGCGATGAGAATTCGTTTAACAAAAGTACTTACGATGTGACGCTTATACTCTGAAGATCCACGGTGATCACTTCGCGGTTCAGCCTTTGCTGCTACTAGCGCCGCCACCTTGTCGATGTTGGACTCTGTTAGTTTTTGACCAACAAGAGTGGCCGCTGCATCGTTCGCGTCAATAGTTTTTCCACCGACGCCAGCAAGTGCAATACCTGCACGAAGAACTGTGTCCCCATTCATATCTAATGCGATAGCCACAGATGCGGTTGCAAAGTCACCAACGCGACGCTCTAACTTGAGGTATCCACCACGAGCCACGCCCTTTGGAGCAGGAACCACAGCTTCAATAGCAATCTCGTTGTAATTCAATGCATTTGCATAAGGCCCAAGCACGAAATCCTTCATGGCAATATTGCGCTTCTTGCCCTTTGGTCCTTGAGCAACAATGTGACCACCGAGTGCAATCATGGTTGCAGCCCAGTCACCTTGAGGATCTGCGTGACACACAGATCCAACAAATGTTCCTCGTGTACGAATAATTGGATCTGCAACGAGTGGTGCAGCAGCAGAAATTGTTGGTTGACGCTTTGAAATTTCAACAGAATTTTCTAAATCTTCATGTCGGCACAACGCGCCAATATGGAGCGAACCGTCAGAATCAAAACGAATATAATTAAGTCCTGGAATATTGTTGATATCAACAATTTGCTCTGGGAATGCGAAGCGAAGTCTTAGCATTGGGACCAAGCTCTGTCCGCCAGCAAGTATTTTAGCTTCACCTTTGCCGGCGTCTAAAAGTTGGATTGCATCTTCTAGAGTCTTCGGAGATTCATATTTAAAACGCGATGGATACATGTTTTCTTTCCCCTACTTTTGGTTTCCGGATTACTTGCTCTTGTTATCTTTAACTGCAACTGGCATTGAATCTGCATCTGGATCAGGACGTGGTTCTTGATGTGCAGGCCATGGTCCTTGTACTGGTTGGCTTGCAACTTTTAAATACTCTGTAATTTGTGGCCATGCCCAAATTGTTGGACTATCGCCTGTCTTTGGTGAGTTTTCAATTAGTGAGAAGAAACGTGGATTACCGCGTTCATGTCCAGTTGATTCAACAGCCATGGCTATACCTCTTCTGTGAACTCCATTAATGGAGAGGGGAAAAGTAACACCACCCATTGGCAGCAGCAAGAGATTTGCACTTCAAAACGAGGAAAGTTTTGGGCACTTTTAGCGGGGAAATGCCCCTCCCGCCAGATACAGATTGCCCTTACTGGCGCAGAAGGTCTTCGGGGGTGTCGATGTCTTTTCCAGTTGCGAGAAGATCCAGTGGGATGAAGTGCACATCGTCTCGCCCTTTGAGAAAATTTCTGGCGCCGATATCGCCGGTGGCGCTTTGAGAAATTTCACTCCAATGTTTCCTTGCAAACTTAACTGGATGCCCAGGTTTTCCAGCAAAAGTACCAACAACAATGTCGTGCGAGCTTTCAACTATTTCCCGAATTGCTTCGGCCGTCATTCCGGGAAGATCTACAAGCGAAATAGTCACATTAGTTGCGGTAGCAATTTTTGAAATATGTTCTAGCCCAATTTTTAATGAACTTCCCATGCCTTCTTGCCAATTTTGATTAATAATTACATGCGCGCCTTGCAATTCTGCCTGCCACGCGCCGAGGACTACATAAATTTCTGATATTCCTGCGGCCGTAAAATTATTAATTGCGCGATCGACTAATCTTTGGCCACCAACAACAAGACTTGCCTTTGGCGTGCCTAAGCGAGAGCCAGAACCAGCGGCCAAGATTAATCCAACGTGCATCGCTATACTCTACGTCATGCGCGAAATCATTGATGAGATTTTGCCATCTTTTAATTCTGGCAAACCCTTTGCTTTAGCAACTGTTACGCGCACATGGAGTTCAGCCCCGCGTCCTGTTGGCGCTGCAATGGCGGTTTTGGATTCGGGTGAAGTAATCGGAAGTGTTTCTGGCGGATGTGTTGAAGGTGCCATCCATGAAGCCTCTCTAGAAGTTTTAAAGACAAAAATTCCACACGTTGTTACATACGGCGTCAGCGATGACAACGCATTCTCCGTTGGGCTCACCTGTGGCGGAACAATTGAATTATTTATTCAATACGTAGATAAACACACATTCCCTAATTTTGATCAAGTTGCTAAATCAATCGAAGATAAAAAAGCAGTTGGTGTAGCAACCCTCGTTGCGGGCAATTCGAAGGTGGGAACAAGGATTGTTCTGACCAAAAATGATTCACACGGTTCGCTGGGAAATGAACAACTTGATTTTGCTGCCATAGAAGGCGCTCGTGCACTTTTAATGCATGGCACCACTAAAACTTTAAAGTTAGGTCCACAAGGCGAAAATCGAATGGATGATCTTTCTATATTTGTTGAATCATTCGCTCCTGCTCCGCGAATGATCATTTTTGGAGCGATTGATTTTGCAGCAGCCGTTGCGCGTATTGGTAAATTTTTGGGTTATTACGTCATCGTCTGTGATGCGCGTGAACTCTTTGCAACCAAGCGCAGATTTCCTGATGCTGACGAAGTAATCATCGACTGGCCCCACAGATATTTACCAACTATTGAAGTAGATGAAAGCACAGTCATTTGCGTTTTGACGCACGATCCAAAATTTGATGTACCAGTTCTAGAAATTGCACTACGCACAAACGCTGGATACATCGGTGCTATGGGAAGCCGGCGCACTCATGAAGATCGTTTAAAGCGTCTGCGTGAAATTGGAATGACTGAATCTGAAATTTCTAAACTTAAATCGCCAATTGGATTAGATCTTGGCGGGCGCACACCAGAAGAAACCGCCATTTCAATTGCCGCAGAAATTATTTCCAATCAAGTAGGTGGAACTAATCAGCCACTTAAGGCAGGCTCACAACCAATTCATAAGAGTTCACTCGCTAGCGAGAACGAACCTGCACCAAAGATTATTTAATTCCAGGTAAAAGGAATCCACCGAGCAAAACTTCCGGCTGAATTGTTTCCTGGATTAATCAAGGCAAATCCTTCTGCAACAGCCACTCCACGTAGCATCGCTGAACCAAGAAAATCTCCAGATATAAATTCACCATTATTTACTCTTCCTGGAATCAACCTAGAAAAACCTTCTGGAGTTGAAATTGGTGAAGAAATTGTGATCTTTTTCAACTCCTTTTGTTGGCGCCCAAGAAAATTGTTTATGAGTGGAAGTCCAAAAGAAAAAAGTCCTGCGAGCGCCGATTGTGGATTTCCCGGCAGTGCAAGGAATGCAATTTTCCTTGCACCAGAATTAACTTGAGCCACTATCGTGTGATATCCGGGGCGTACCTTCACGCAATCAATTATTAGTTCGCCATTGATATGTGCGATTGCAGCTTTTACGTAATCCTTTGGTCCATCAGCAGTTCCGCCTGTTGTAATAATTATGTCTGCTAAATCAAGTGCGGAATTAATCTGTTTATTAAGAGTATCTAGATCATCTTTAACGAAGGTTGCAGAAACTACGTCTGCTCCAAAACTTTGTAGTACCGCTGGAATCTGAGGACCGAGTGCATCTCGAATAGAGCCATCGGTGGGAACACCGGTGTGTAAAAGTTCATCGCCCAGAAAGAAAATTGCAATTCGTGGGCGTCGTGTTACTTCTATGAAATCATGTCCCGTTGCTGCAAGAAGACCCAGCATTGGTGGGGCTAAAAGCGTTCCTTGTTTAAATAGAAGTTCATCGTTTTTGCACTCAGCTCCTGCTGGGCGAATATTTGCACCTTCTTCGACAGATCCCGAAATGTGTCCGCCTTGATCAGTTGCGCTTTCCCAAGGGATTACCGCAGTTGTACCTGAAGGGATTACGCCACCTGTTGAAATTTTCATACATTCTGAGGCACCAAGGAGTTGATTAGAAGTTTTACCAGTGGCAACTTCTCCAATTACTTTCCACGGACCACTTGCGCAGACTGCCCATCCATCCATCGATGAAGTTGCAAATGCTGGTAAATCGCACAGGGCTTTTAGATCACGCGCAAGAGTTCTGGCATTGGCATCTGAGAGCGCTACCTTGTCACTTTGAAGTACTGCAAAACTATTACTTGCTACGCCGAATGCATCATCCCAAGTACCTTCGCGCATGTGAATTAACGTATTAAACACCTTTCAGGACAGAAATTGCTTCGGCTAAAACTGAGATTGCAATCTCTTGCGGCGTTTTTGCGCCAATATTAAAACCTGCTGGACCGTGGACTCGTGATAAATCCGTAATGTCTCGATAGGCCAACCAATCTTCACGACTCTCCTGCATTTTCAAAGAACCAAGTGCACCTATATATCCAGCCGCACTTTCAAGTGCATAACTTAAACATTTGCTAGAGCTCTCAACATCGTGGCCCATTATCACCGCGCAATCCATTGATGATAAACCAGCCGTCAAACCTGCAAACATGCTTGGTCGTGCGTCAACAGAAACACTCCAGCCTAAGTTTGTTGCAGCTAGTGCAAGTGCTTGGGCAATATCACTATTTCCTGCAATTACTAATTTGGTTACAGGATGATAAATAGTAAGAATTCGATCACCTAAATCGACGGTTATTGACTTGTTTTGATTGAAGTTTTCGATGACATCTGGTTCGGCAGCAACAATTGAAACCGATGTGTAATAGTCGGCTTTAACAATTTCTTCGCCTTTCACATGGCACACAATTGCAACAGATTCACGATCTAGAAATGCTTGCCAGATATCAGGATCTATTAGCCCAGAAGGCAAAAGTGCAAACTTTAATTTTGTTCCTTGCGGGATAGAAGAAATGGTTGATTCAAAGGCAGAGACTTCTCGTTTAATTATTCTTCCAGTTGGAAGTTTTCTTTTTGCCACTTCAATGAGTTCGCCATCAAATGCCGAACCAAGAAGATTTCCAATTTTTCCGCCACCAGGCGTAATTGCAATGGCATCTGAAATTGCACTCTCAAATAACGGTTCAGAGGAAATTAACCATGCAACATCGGCACGTGTGTTTGAGCGAACGCAAGCACTTACGCTTAATGCGATATCAAACACTTAAATTCACCCCAAACGCCTTCGAATCCATTTAGGCACTTTACAAGAATTTAATAGAAAGAGCCCCGATTTCTCAGGGCTCCTTCATGCATATCTGGTGCAACTCTTTTGACCATTACCAATAGGTCGAGTCGGATCAGTTAAGACTGTGGTGGAGACGACGGGGTTTGAACCCGCACTTCGGGTTTGGTAAACACGCTTGCTGCCAGTTACAACACGCCCCCATCACGAGAGCGAAGTTACGCAAGTACGAAGTAGCGAAATTTTGAAATGAATGAACCTGTGTATGAAATAGTTCTGTGGACAGCAAAAGGGACTTGGCTATTAACCAAGTCCCGATTACTACCAAACCCGAAGTGGTGAAATTATTGCACACATTTAAAGTTACTCGCAGTAATAATTACATGAAAGAAGTTCCGCCCAATAAGCCGGATTAGGAAAATATCTTGAATTTTTTGCCTTCATTTTTCGAGGTGTAGATATCTGAGCCCACAGTCACCAGCATCAGCTGATCACTAACACTAAGAATCCCTGGAGCACCTTTAAATGTGCTCTGCTTTGTCCACGTTTTGCCAGAATTTGTTGACTTGTAAAGTGAAGTGCCACTTAACGCGTAGAGACCCGATTTGCGCCATTCGATCTGAGTAATTTTAAGGTTATTTTTAATTTTAGTGGTTGATTTAAAGGCATTCTCGGTAAGCAGCAATTCCGAATTCTTAATTGCAATGGCCATTGCTGGCATCTCGGGTGAAACAGCAATATCTGTAAAGGTGTTTGTTCCTAAAGTTTTCCATGTTTTTCCAGAATCTGCCGAGGCCATTAATTTTCCACTCTGTGAATCCGCACCGTATAGATCACTTCCAGCACCTTCTAAAAAGTGGAAATCGACTTTCCCAACTAAAGAGATGGCTTTCCACGTTGATCCGCCATCAAGGGATTTCATCACTCCGATTGGGTTTGGCATCTTAGAACCCACTGCAGGGTGTCCACTTGCCAGTAATTCCTTACCTAGGGTTGTAAATCCCATCACATCAATCTTTTCTTTTCCAACTAACTTCATATCTTTCTTACCAACGAGCTCATAAAGACCTTCATGAGTCAAAACAAACACTTTGTTTTCCACGACTTTTACATGATGTATGTGTGAGACTGAATCTAAAGTTTCTGCATTTGCATTGTTACTGATTCCAGATAGCGCAACAACTACAAAGGCAAGAACTTTGACAACTAATCTTCTTCTACTCAACCAATTCATCTCTTCCTCATTCTCTGTAGTATTCAATTTTCTCTAAACTCTGCCCGCATACGGCATCATTCCGGGGACGCTGTAAATATTTGAATACTTAAGTCCTGTCGCAGTCGATCTGGCTTCCCACATCATTCCGTCACCTGCATAAATGCTCATGTGGTGGATGGTGCTTTGAGTCCC
>JBEENC010000006.1:0-18085 GCA_041192285.1 Actinomycetota bacterium | reverse complement strand
TGATTGTCCGCGAAGGTGATCCAGTCGATGTACTCAATGATTTAAAGAAAAAATATGACGCTACATCAGTTCATATTGCAACTGAATATGATGCGTATGCGATAGCTCGTGATGCGCGTGTTGAAGCCGCGGGAATAGAACTCACACGTACCGGAAGTCCTTACGCAGTTGCACCGGGTCGAGTAAAGAAACCAAGTGATGCAACGAATTACCGCGTCTATACACCTTTTTATCGTGGATGGCTTGTTCATGGTTGGCGCGCACCAGTTGCTGCGCCAAAAGTGATTAAGGCAGTTACGCCAGATGAGAAATATAGAAACTTTCCAACATGGCAAGCACCAGTAGGAACAGAGATTTTTGCAGCTGGCGAAAAAGCAGCACACGATCGTTTTAAGAAATTCAAAGCCAAAGGCCTTGATACATATGATGAAACTCGAAACTTTGCAGGAATCGATGGCACAAGCAAAATGAGTACGCACCTTACGTGGGGCGAAATTCATCCACGAACTCTTCTTGCAGGATTAGGTGAAAGTAAAGCTCACGACACATTTAGAAAAGAGATTGCCTGGCGCGAATTTTATGCAGATGTATTACATAACTACCCACACACGGATAAAGATTATTACGCAGCACAATTTGCAAATATGCGTTATGACGAGCCAGGTGAGAAATTCAAAGCGTGGTGTGAAGGCAAGACTGGATACCCATTTGTTGATGCAGGTATGCGCCAATTGGTTACAGAAGGCTGGATGCACAATCGCGTACGCATGGTTGTTGCATCATTTCTCGCTAAAGATTTACATATCGAATGGCAGCACGGGGCACTATTTTTCGAAGAACATTTAGTTGATTTTGATGTTGCTTCAAATGCGCATGGCTGGCAGTGGACTGCGGGATGCGGCACGGATGCTTCCCCGTATTACCGAGTATTTAATCCAATCGAACAAGGCAAGCGATTCGATGAAAACGGTGATTACATCCGTAAGTACGTTCCAGAGCTAACACATCTAAGCGCCGATGAAATTCACGAACCATGGGATAGTGCTGATGGATATTCACATGGTTATGCAAAAAAAATCGTGGAGCACGCAACGGAGCGGATTGAGTCTCTGGCTCGTCTAGAAGAAATCAAAGTGCGCAACACCGAGTGATTCTCGTTTAGCCCGATACATAGCAACATCTGCTCTACGCAATAAATCATGCTCATCATTATTAGCAGCAACCCCGATACTCACACCTAAATCAATGGATTCTTTTCCAACTAGGAACGGGTAACTCATTGTTGCATGCAGTGCGAGTGCAACTTCCATACTCGTTTCATAATTTGCATGAAGCAACACACCAAATTCGTCGCCACCTAACCTCGCCAGTGTTGCATCTGGTGGAAGTGCTCTATGAAAGCGCATCGCAACTTGTTTTAAAATTTCATCACCAATGTCGTGGCCAAATGAATCATTAACTGGTTTAAAACCATCGAGATCTAAAATGAGCAGTGCTCCTTCTGAATCGCCAATTTCATCCATTTCTGCAATTAACTTTCTTCTATTCGACAGCCCAGTTAGTTCATCAGTACGAGCAAGTGTTCGTTCGGTTCCAAGGGAACGTGCTTGTCTGAGTGCAATAGTCATTCGAATAAATGCGACAAGAAGTGTGAGAAGTGTTGGAAGGAGGATAAAGGAAGGAAAATAACCTGGACGAAGAGTAATTATTCCAAGCAAGGTTGCACTTAGAAATACTGAGAGTGCGACAAAGACTGGATTAACGCCTTCGCTCGAACTTTGCTCGCTCGCTTTAAATTGCGTTGACATGACAATTAATGCAAGCCCCACCAACCAACCATCATCAGATATAGATCCAAAGGTGTATTTGTTATTTACATGCAACCACAAAAATAAGAAATCAGAGAAGGCATAAATAAAAATTCCAGTAGTGGCTACAATTGCGCGTCTGGAAATCTTTTGAGATAAAAGAGTTGATATAACACTTGCAACCAGAATTAAGTCTCCAACAGGATAGAAAATTGCAAAGAAAGTCATGGACATGTCACCGTTAAGACGTGGCAACACTGGCCCGACAAAGAGAGCTGCTCCTAGTGAACCCAGACCGAGTGCAATAATTGTTGAATCTAAAATTTCAACTGCCGAAATACGCGATTGCTGCGAGAGTAGGCGGGGCAGTGCAATAAATGCGGCCGGATAAAAGAGCATGTATAAAACATTGGAAATTAATTCGGTACGCAGATTGAGAGTATAAAAAACACTGAGTGAAGAAATGAGCGAGCCCGCGGCCCATAACCCGATTGCTAAAGCAAGAAATGCGATGCCGATGTGATCATTAAAACTTGGAACTCCGATGAGTGAAACGACAAAGAGAATTGCGATTGCGTTATAGATCCATAAATCTAAGTACACCTGTGGAGTTGTGTGAATTACTCTGGATAAGAGGTGAACCGAAAGCAGTAAAAATCCCAAAGTATTGAGTGAAAAATATTTACGGAGCACAACAACACCGTAGAAGAAATGGAAAGAAAGACGTATAGGGGTAGCACTACCTCTTTAATCTCTTTATTTTTGGCGTTGGCGCATCCTTACGTTCATTCCAAGTTTGCGTACAAGTGGGCGTGGGCCAAAACGAGAAAGTGTGCTGAGAACCAAATATTGCCAACCAGGTACTGAAAGCACTTTGCCTTTCTGGTTTTCTTTCCATGCCTGGGAAACAACTCGATCAGCTGAAAGCCACATGAATTCAGGTAGACCATTCATGCGCATGCGACCACGTTCGTGAAATTCAGTGCGTGTAAAACCAGGACAGAGCGCGGATATTTTTACACCTGTGCCACTCATTTCTGTATGAATAGATTCTGAGAGCACTGTCAGATAAGACTTAGAAGCACTATACGTTCCGCCTGCAATCCATCCAGCAACGGATGAAACATTGATTATTGAACCACCATTTCGCTCTTTCATTTGTGGCAATATTGTGTGCATCAGTCGCATGGGCGTGCGCACTAAAACATCGAGTAATTGTTGTTCAGAATCTAAATTGCTCACAGAAAAAGATTTATTAATTCCAAAGCCTGCATTATTAATCAGTACTTCAATATGATTTTCACTTATATATTTTTCAACCTTCGCGCATCCAGCATCAGTGGCTAAATCTGCCTGCACAATTGCAGTGTGAACTTTGTATTGTGACTCTAGAGATGCTGCACGTTTTTTCATACGTTCAAGGTCGCGAGCGACGAGGACAATACTGAAACCTTCACGTGCCAGTACGCGAGTGAAACTCTCACCGATACCTGCGGTTGCGCCTGTAACAAGTGCCCATTTACTCATCTGCTCTCCTTAACTAGACTTGCAATTATGGTACTAGCAGTGGACTTAGGGCAATCAGGCGCAAGATTTAAAACATCTGATACCGAATTTATTAGCAAGCGCTCCAAACTCGCACATGAATCAACACTGGATGTACTCAATGATTTGTTTATCGAAGCACACGATAATTTAGGTTCAACTTTTCAGAGCGATATCGTGGCACTAAGTATTACTGGGGTTTATGGCGACGTTGGTGATCCAAAACCATATGGTCAATTATCAGCAAAATATTTTGGTGCGAAGTCGGTTGCAGTTATTGATGATGGTTTGGCCGGATATTTTGGTGCTGTTGGAAATAACGATGGTGTTGTACTTTCTATTGGAAGTGGGAGTGTGGCAATTGCAGGCCGGCGCGGCAGTTATTCACATGCAGATGGCATCGGACATATTTTTGGCGATCTTGGCGGGGGATTTTGGTTAGGTAAAGCCGCACTCGAACTAGTTTTGGCAACACTAGAAGGCAGAGACGATGCAACTTTTCTGGCGGAATTTTTCGAATCAGAGATAAAAGCGTACGAATCCTTGAAATCTCACACAGATGCCAAAGCACAGCTTCTCTGCATTAGCGCCGCAAAAACTTTGCTAGAAGCGGCAGAGGCAAAGAATTCGGATGCAATAACTATTCGAGACAAAGGTGCCGAATACCTAGCCAAGACAATTCGTGCTGCATGGACAAATATCGGGGGAATGCGCAACGAAGGAATTTCGATTGCCTTGCTTGGAAAACTTGCTGAAAATAAAGGTTATGCCGAATCTATTCGCCGTCGCACATCATCGCTTTTGCCACAAATTACTTTGGTTGAGCCACAAGGAAATCATTTAGATGGAGCAATCTTTATTGCCGAGCACGTGCCTGAAGATATTGAACCGTTACTTCGTTGGTGGCATAAGTAATTCACCAATTGCACCAGCAGGAACAAATGGTTTATTTGGCATGACTGCGTTAATTCTTGTGTATTGAGTATTTTGAACTGGACGTGGATCTAGCTCGCCTTTATTTGGCCAAAAGGAAATTGCACGTTCAGCCTGTGCAGTAATTGTTAAAGATGGATTTACACCAAGGTTTGCAGTAACGGCTGCACCATCGACAACATGCATAGTTGGGTAATTCCAGACTCGGTGATACGGATCGATGACGCCTTGGGAAACATCTGAACCAATTACACACCCACCCACAAAGTGAGCTGTAAATGGCGCGCCTATTAAGTCTCCAATATGTCCACCTGCAAAGCCACCATATTTATTGGCAATGCGTCGCACAGTTTCATTGGCAGCAGGAATGTAAGTTGCATTTGGGTTTTCAGAGTTATTTGTAGATGTTAAACCTAATCCCCACCACTTTTTCTTTGCTCGAACAGATAACGCCGAATCCACGTTTTGCATTACAAGTGCGATCACCGTGCGCTCTGACCATTGATGAACGTTTAGAACGCGCAGCAATAGTGATGGTTTCTTAATGAATTCACGCATCCACTGACGACGGCGATCCTTAGCAACATTTCCATCAGTCATGATTGTCTGAAGTAAGCCCATTGCATTGCTTCCTTTGCCATATCTAACGGGCTCAACGTGAGTGTGTTCATCGGGAAAGAAAGATGATGTAATCGCAGCGCCTTTACTGAAATCAATATCGCTCTTCGGCATTAATGCACCAGTGAGGGCTTCACTATTGGTGCGCGAGAGATCACCTAGTCGCTCAGAAAGCTTTGATAATTTTCCGGTTGCTTTCATGCGATGCAGAAGTTTTTGAGTGTTATATGTTCCAGCGCTTACAATGAGTTGGTTTGCTGTAAAAGTAATTGTTCGACCAAATAAACCATTTGTTTTCTTAGCTTTAACGATCCACGAACCATCGGTAGCTTGCTCAAATGAAATCACTGTAGTTAACGGAAATACTTTTGCTCCAGCAGATTCTGCTAGCCCAAGATAATTCTTTGGCAGAGTATTCTTTGAATTAAATCTGCATCCGGTCATGCATGCACCACATTGTTGACATCCATTTCGTGCAGGTCCAACGCCACCAAAGTATGGATCTTTACTAGCAACTCCGGAACCTTCACCGAAGTAAACACCGAGTGGTGCCATCCTAAATGTGTGTCCGACGCCCATCTCGATTGCAACATCTTTCATTGCTTGATCACTCGGTGAGAAGTATGGATTTTCTGCAACACCGAGCATTCGACTTGCTTGGTCATACCAAGGCAATAACTCTGATTTCCAATCGGTGATGTGTTTCCACTGCTTATCTTCAAAATAAGAATCAGGTGGTTGATACAAAGTATTTGCATACACAAGTGAACCGCCACCAACACCTGCACCAGCAAGAATTAATACATCAGGTAGTGCATGAATGCGTTGGATTCCAAGTAAGCCAATTTTTGGAAAGAATAGAAATTTGCGTAAACGCCAAGAAGTTTTTGGAAAATCATTTTCTTTAAATCTTTTTCCTGCTTCTAAAACAGCAACTGAATAACCTTTTTCAGTAAGCCTGAGTGCTGAGACTGATCCGCCAAATCCGGAACCGATGATGAGAGCATCAAAGTCCTTTGCCATGGCGTTAGTTTGCAAGAACATGGCAAGATTGCGCAATACCAACACAGGTCCCCGTAGCTCAGTGGATAGAGCAACCGCCTCCTAAGCGGTAGGTCGCAGGTTCAACTCCCGCCGGGGACACAATCACTAATTAGTGCTTGAGAGTAAAGCGCTGCAATGATTTTGGTGCCCACCAATTGCGCTCACCAAATAAACGCATTAGAGCAGGTACAAGCAGCGCACGAATAAGCGTTGCATCAAGTAAGACAGCAAATGCCACACCAAAGCCGAGCATCTTGATCGATGTCACTCCACTTGTCATAAATGCTGCGAAGACAACTGCAAGCAATAAAGCTGCAGCTGTAATGATTCGTGCTGAACGTTGCAATCCTTTTGCAACGGATTCGATATTAGATTTTCCATCTAAGTGTTCTTCGCGAATGCGAGAGAGCAAGAAGAGTTCGTAGTCCATAGACAAACCGAATACGACTACAGCAACCAAAATAACTGAACCTGTATCAAGGGCTCCTGTTACGGTGAAATCACCTACTAACCACTTTAAGTGGCCGTCTATGAATATCCATGTGATTGCACCAAGAGTTGCTACCAGAGAAAAACCATTAAGCAGCACAGCCTTAAAGGGCAAGATGATTGATCCGGTGAATATAAAAATAAGAATGAAAACCGTAAGTGCGATCCAACCAAGTGCCCACGGCAAAGTACGGGCAACTCCATCTTGCGAATCAGTAAAATCTGCAGCAGCACCGCCAATGAGTGTTCCTTCAGGAACTGGCAGTGCGCGAATTTCATGAATGATCCGTTGTGATTCTAATGTGCGAGATGGTTCTTTAGAAATCACCTGAACTCTGATGTCATCGCCGAAGTACTCAATTTGCCCCACGCGCGAAATTCCATACACGCCTTGCACGCGAGCTAAGAAGTTATTAATTTCAATCTCTTTGCCTGTTCCATTTGGAATTACTACTTCAATAGGGCTTCCTTCAAGTCCAGTGAAACGTTCATCAATTACTGCTGATGCGATAGCAGCAGGATCAGATTTCGGAAGAACGCGTGCATCAACTTGAGAAAATGCAATATTTGTAATGGGTGCAGCAAGAATTCCAAGTACTAAAAGTGATCCAACAACCACAGGGACTGGACGTTTCATTACTGCGCGAGCAGTGTGAGCCCACCGACCATCTTCTTTGGGAGTGATTCCTGCTCTACGTACGACACCTTTATCAACTTTATGACCCAAAATTGCAAGTAGTGCTGGCAACGGAATGAGAGCACCTAATACAGCTAATGAAATAACTGCAACACCTGCATATCCAAATGACCTAAGAAAATTTAATGGAAATAGCAACAAGGATGCCATTGTTACAAGAACTGTTAATCCAGAGTAGAAAACAGTTTTTCCTGCAGTTGCAACTGTTGTAACAATTGATTCGTCCACACTCTTGCCAGCGTGCAACTCTTCACGGAATCTATTAACGATAAGCAGTGCGTAATCGATGCCAAGTCCTAATCCCAAACCTGTAATGAGGTTGAGCGCAAAGACTGACACGTCAGTAAAAAGTGTGAAGATATAAATAATTAAAAATGATCCGAGGATGGCACTTATTCCCACAAACAAGGGCATTGCAGATGCCACCAGAGTGCCAAATACAAATATCATCAAAAGAAAAGTCAAGGGTATTGCGATTGCCTCAGCAATTTTCAAATCATCTTGAATTTTGCTGTTAATCGCATGAGTAATAACGCCGCCACCTGAAGCGTGAACGATAAAGTTGCCCTGTTTGCCATCAAATTTCTTTTGTACTTCTTCACCAATTTTTCCCAGTGAAGCCCAATCATTTGAATCTGGATCTGTGTAAATAAATAAGAACGCCGCTTTATCATCGGCTGCCTTCATCGCAGGTGCACCGCCTGTGCTCCAGTAAGAAAGCGTGCGATCAACATTGGCAACAGATTTCACTTTCGCTTCAAGCGCTGCAGCTTCTGCGATTACTGCGGGATCATCAACGCTTCTATTTTGAGTATCAACAACGAGAATTGCCGCGGGTTCTTGAACTTTAAATATTTCAGTCAGATAGTCATAAGCCTTTGCTGATTCACTACCGAGGTCTGAGTAACCGCCGCTATCGAGCTTTGAAAATGCGAGAGAGCCAACTCCACCTGCTGCAAGGATTCCAATAATAAAAAGAATAAGAACCGACTTTTTGCGACGAACGATGAATCTTCCAAGCCCTGCAAACATGATGCCCCTGATATCTCGCTACTATTAGGAGTCCAATTCTAATCGGAGGCCATTAATGAGCGAAATTTTGCCAAAGGTCACATCTGATGAAATTGATCACGAACAGGCCCTTGAAGATGCCCGGCGCGAAGCTGAAATAAAAGCGGATAAGCCGCCCCACCATGAAAATTAATTAATCAGTTTTTGGTGCGGGTGTTGGGGCAGGTGGTGTCGCAGTTTTAGCAGTATTTAATTTTGCAGAATCTGTTTTATAAAAACCAGAACCTTTAAATACAACGCCAACTGCAGAATAAATCTTTTTTACTTCGCCTTTACATTCAGGGCAGGTTGTTAGCGAGGCTTCGGTAAAAGATTGAAAAGCCTCAAACTGATGGTCACAGTCAGCGCATGCATATTGATATGTAGGCATCTGACTATTCCTTCCCGCTAGGGGGGTAGATTCCAAGTCTAAAGAAGTGGGAAGATAGATGCGAATTAGAGTGGCGAAAAGGGGGAACACAATGAAGATCATGCGGATTTTAAGCATTGCAATAATTGCACTTTTCATAACTTCCCCAGCAGCAAGTGCCAATTCACTTACAGCCACTAATCCAATGAGTGGCGCGACGGTGACTGTTGCACCCAGTGCTGTCAGTGTTACAGGACAAGTGCCACTGATTGATGCCGGTAATTCAATGGAAGTAACCGATCCACAAGGTAAACGAGTCGATGATGGCGTTCTTTCAATCGATGGCGCAAGTGCAGTGATTGGTTTAAAAACTCTTAAAGTTGCTGGTATTTACACAGTTACATACTCACTCTTTGCAGAAAACGATATTCCGCTCGAAGGTTCTTTTAGATTTACTTTTGCGGCTCCAAGTGAAATTTCTACTCCGCAGCCAATTCCAACTGAAAGCACTAGCGCAAAAGCTGAAGTGAACAACTGGGGAACAAATGCTTTTGTAATTGGATTACTAGTGGTTGCTTTCTTTGTCCTTGTTCTGCTCTCTCTATACGCACGAAAGATATTTAAAGAGAGATGATTTCTGCACTGGTTACAGCCAGTAAATTCTTTTCAACCCTTTCAAGTTTTATAACTATTGGAGCGCTGCTAGCCCTTGCCTTTTTGGTCTTAGACAAAGAAGGAAAACTTTCCACCAGTGGAATGAAAATTCGATCCATCATCTCAATTTCTGCACTGCTCTGGTTTTTAAGCAGCTTTCTAAATATTTTGTTTACATTAGCTAATATTTTGGGTGAACCGCTCTCAGGGGTTTTAGATCCAACCGTTTTACAATCATTCATATTTCAAATCTCTTTAGGCCAGTACCTATTCTTCCAAGCTGTTATTGCCTTATTCGTGGCGATAACATCTCGAGTCATAACTTCCACTGGATACACCGCAATCCTTTTACTTATCTCACTCTTTGCCATAGCTGCTCCAGTTTTTCAAAGTCACTCAGCATCTAGCGGTTCGCACGCACTTGCAATCGGATCCCTATTCGTTCACGTTATTGCGCTCTCATTTTGGGTGGGCGGAGTAATAGCAATTGCTTTACTCAACGAGGATGACCGCAAAATTTCATTACCCCGCTTTAGTCATATTGCATTATGGGCAGCAATCGCAGTTGTCATCAGTGGAGTATTAAATGCAAGTGCTCGACTTAATTTTGTGGCTGCTTGGTCAACTAGTTATGGATACGTAGTCATAATCAAAGTTGCTATTACATTAATTTTGCTTTTCTTCGGCTATAAGCATAGAAATTATCTAGCAACTAAACCTTTGGTTAATTGGGTGGCAATGGCTCGTCTTATTTTAGTAGAAGCTGCGATCATGATTTTTGTAACCGCTCTTGGATCGTGGCTCTCCTCGAATGAACCACCTGAGAGTGGCGGCGAACAACCCTTTAATGCAGCACTTGCAGTTGCAGGTATAAATATGCCGAATGCGCCAACGCTTCAACGAATTCTTTTTGAATACGATCCAGATATTCTGATGATTAGTTTGTTGATTTTAGCTGTTGCTCTTTATATTAAAGGTGTTGTTGTTCTTACTCGCCGTGGGGATAAGTGGCCAATTGGTCGGACAATTTCATTTGCTTTAGGTATTTCTGCAATTGATTTTGCAACGAGTGGTGGACTTGGCGTGTATGCACACTTTGCTTTTTCATGGCACATGGTGGCGCACATGGTTTTAGGAATGATTGCACCGATCGGAATAGTTCTTGGCGCTCCAATTACTCTGGCACTTCGCACGCTGCCACAATCTCGTGATGGTGTTGAACGAGGCGTGCGCGGGTTATTAATCAGCGCTTTGCACTCACGATATTCACGAATAATTACTAATCCAATTGTTGCTCTTGCAATATTTGATGGATCTCTCTTTGCTCTTTATTTCACATCATTATTTGGCGCAATGATGCAGAGCCACCAAGGTCATCTATTTATGAATATCCACTTCATACTTGCAGGAATACTCTTTTTCCACGTCATAGTCGGAGTAGATCCAAATCCACGAAAAGTTCCACACCTCGTACGAATTGTTATTCTCTTTGCAGCAATGAGTATTCACGCATTCTTCTCTGTTGCACTCATGTCTACAACAACTTTGATCGACGGCGGATATTTCGAATCCCTGCAACGTCCATGGTCTCTAGATTTACTTGCAGACCAACAATCCGGTGGTGCTATTGGTTGGGCAATGGGAGAGATTCCAATTCTTATCGCCCTGATTGCTACATTCATCCAGTGGATGCGCGATGATTCGCATGAAGCAAGACGAATAGACCGCAATACCGCTCGCAAGGCAGCACTTGGCCAACCAGATGAACTTGCGGAGTACAACTTGTACCTCAATAATTTAAATAAGAGAGATAGAGAGGCGAATCAGTAATGGATGCACTTTTTTCATTGCCACGTGAATACGAAGAACTTCGTCAAAGCGTTCGCTCTCTTGCTCAAAAAGAAATAGCGCCACATGCAAAAGCTGTTGATGAAGATCATCGCTATCCAATTGAAGCCGGACAAGCTTTAGCAAAAGCTGGATTATCTGCGGCTCATGTTCCAACAGAATTTGGCGGAGATGGGGCAGACGCACTCGCTGTTGTATTAATTATTGAAGAAGTGGCTCGCGCATGTGGTTCATCTTCTCTGATTCCTGCAGTAAATAAATTGGGTTCAATGCCACTTATTCTTGGTGGAACTGCTGAACAGAAAAAAAGATGGCTAACTCCATTGGCTCAAGGAAAAGGTTTTTCTTATTGTCTTTCTGAATCTGAAGCAGGATCAGATGCCGCCGCCCTGCGTACCAAAGCAACAAAGAGTGGCGATAAATGGGTAATCAATGGAAGTAAAAAATGGATATCAAACGCCGAAGTTTCTGATTTCTATACAGTTATAGCCCAAACAGATCCATCACTTGGATCCAAGGGGATTACAGCTTTCGTTGTAGAAAAAACAGATGCTGGTGTTTCATTCGGTGCACCGGAGAGGAAAATGGGATTTCGTGGTTCGCCAACTCGTGAGGTGTATTTCGACAATGTAGAAATATCAGATGATCGACGCATAGGCGAAGTTGGTAATGGTTTTGTGCTCGCCATGGACACGTTAGATCACACACGAATTACGATCGCAGCACAGGCGCTCGGGCTTGCTCAGGGTGCATTAGATATTGCAACGGCGTATTCTCATGAACGCAAACAATTTAATAAACCAATTTATGATTTTCAGGGTATTCAATTTATGTTGGCAGATATGGCCATGAATATTGAAGCTGCTCGCCAACTTACTTATGCAGCAGCCGTGAAGAGTGAGAATGGTGAAAAAGATTTAAAGTTCTTCTCTGCTTCAAGTAAGTGCTTTGCCAGCGATGTTGCAATGAAAGTTACACAGGATGCCGTTCAGATTCTTGGTGGCTATGGATATGTATCCGATTACCCAGTTGAACGAATGATGCGAGATGCCAAACTCACACAAATTTATGAAGGTACAAATCAGGTGCAAAGAATTGTGATTGCTCGCAACTTACCCACTCGTTAATTTTTTCTAAATCGCACTATTAAGTCAGGCGTTGCTGCTGCATCAACGGCAACATCATGTGTTTCGCGAGGCAGTACTTCACTCGTAACTTCACCAGAATGAACGAGGGCAATTTTCCAACCAGACATACTTGGTAGCGCCCGGTCGTAATATCCGCCCCCTTGTCCCAGTCGATAACCATCACGATAAATTCGAAGAGCCGGCACAACCACCACATCTATTGCCGGCAGTAGCGAAACCACGTCACCCACAGGTTCTAGAATATTTTTCTTTTCAACGAGTTTGGATTCATCACCATCCCAATAAATCCAATCAATGTGATTTTGATTAACACGGGGAAGCAATAAAGTTTTCCCAGATTTAATAAGTGCTCGATTTAGTTCGGCAGTACCAGGTTCATGACCATATGAAACATAGCTGGCAACAATTGTGGCCTGCATTACTTCTGGAGTTGAAAGTAGATTTGTATAAACCGCAGGAATGAAAGCCTCACGTCTTTCGAGGCGATATCGCTCACGCATATGTGCTTTATCTTGCATCTCAAATCCCCTAGAAATCTAGTTACTACAAGTATGGTGTGATTATGGCAGAGCCAATGCGCGTGGATGAGTTCCTCAGTTCGTTACTGGGAATTTGCCACCCACTTGAGCCACTTGATTTACCCTTATTAGATGCGCACGGTGCAACATTGGCGCAAGATATTTATGCTGGCGACAGATTAGTTTTGCGCGCCAATAGCCGTATTCGCTCCACACAGATTGGATTGGCGGCATCAATTGGCCTTGATCACTTGCCTACAAGACCACATCCGAGAGTTGTAATTTTGTCGGCAGGACCAGATTTAGTCGAACCAGGACAAAAACTTAAAGCCGATGAAGAGTTCGAAACAAATTCATGGTTGCTGACAACAGCGGTCCGTGAAGTTGGTGCAATTGGATATCGAGTGCACTCAATTCCAGATGATGAAGAAGAACTATTAGCAGTAATCGAAGATCAATTAGTACGCGCAGATCTCATTGTAATTAGCGGCGAACGCAATGATGATTCATTTGATCTCATAACGAGGACCCTTCAAAAAATGGGTGAGATTACAACTCTTGATCTAGCGATTGAAAATAGTGGGCGCCATAATTTCGGTCAAATTGGACCAGACAAAACTCCTGTTGTGACATTGCCGGGTGATCCGATTAATGCATATATTTCTTTCGAACTCTTTGTCCGTCCCATGATTCGTACCATGCTCGGTGCATCCACAATTCATCGTCCATCTGTGAAGGCAAAACTAGAGAAAGCAATCACTTCTACTCCAGGTGCTCGTTCATATGTTCGAGCAATACTCTCTGAAGATGCAAGCTCTGTGCGTGCATTGGACATCCAAGATGAAATTTCCACGCTTTCAGATGCAAACTCTTTTATTGCACTCAGCGAGAAAGACGAAAAAATCGCAGCAGGTGCATCTGTAAATGTTGTGGTACTTGAACGGCGATATATTTAAATGCGCGATCATTCTTGGCCAGTCACACTTCACGGTACGGAAATTTACTTAAAACCTCTTCGATTAAGAGATAGAAAAAAATGGCTCCATGTACGCGCGCAAAATCGTGAATGGCTTTCACCGTGGGAAGCAACTCTTCCATTTACCCCCGGAAGCGATGTCGAATCGTTGCAAAAGGAGCTTCCATCCTTTTTTTGGTTGGTGCGAACTCTCAATCGAGAATCACGCGGTGGTCGATCCATTTCATTTGCAATGTGGCATCAAAATAATTTAATCGGACAGATATCTATGGGAGGCATAATTCTTGGCGCACTGCGCGGTGCCCATATTGGATATTGGATTGACCGTGCATATGCAGGACGCGGATATACAACCGAAGCTGTTAACTTAACCACCGAATATGGCTTTTCTGTCCTAGCGCTTCATCGAATTGAAATTAATCTTCGCCCAGAAAATGCTGCTTCTCGTCGGGTCGCTGAAAAAGCTGGATATGTATTAGAAGGCGAACGCCCTCGATACTTACATATTGATGGCGATTGGCGCGATCATCTTTCATTCGTAAAAGAAAACCCACTGATTAAGTAAATAAAAAAGCAGAGCGAAATCGGCACTGAAATACCCGATAGGTCCGATTTCTCCCTCTATCTTTATACATCATGGCTTCGGGACTCATCTATGTGGCAATCATCGGAATGTGGGTTGCCTATTTCTTGCCTCGGTGGGTTCACGATAGAAATGAATTTTCAGGAAAATCAATTGAACGTTACAAGAGCGCACTTCGCGTTGTAGCAAATAGTTCACCAGGTGGAAGTTCTGGATCTGGAGTAATTCATACAGATTTAGATCACGAAGCTAAAGTTGCACAAAGACTGATGCAAAGAAGAATTACTTTTCTAATCCTAATTATCTCACTCCTCACAACAATTGTAGGTGGTCTCATGAATACATTGAAAATTACTTTCGCTCTTATTCCACTTACAGGAATAATCATTTACGTTGTGCACGTTAGGCGACAAACAATTAGTGAAAAGTTATATAAACGTAGAATAAGAAACCTACAAAAGGGTCAACCTGGTGCATCAGGTACAAATCTCTCTGAAGTAGTTAGTCACGCAGTTCAAAAAGAACATTGGATTCCTCTTTCAGAACGTGAATTATCTGGTGTTGTAATTTTGCCAAAAGGATCAGCTGAAAATCGTGGCGCTTGGCAACCAAATGAAGTTCCAGTTCCAACGTATGTAAATGCTCCTAAGGCCGTAACGCCGCACAGAACTATCGACCTAACAACCCCTGGACAGTGGAGTGATGAACAAGAGCGCCTAGCTCGTGAGGCACTTGTGGCAGCAACTCCATCACGTGATCAAGTATTTGATCAAGACTTAGCAGAAGAAGCTGTAGAAAAATTAAATCGTTCGCGCGCAGCAAACGAATAATTTAAATCCAGGACGCAAACCACATACGCATATGCCACTGCGCATATGTAGTTACTTCGCCTAAATAAAGCGGTAAAAAGTAAATGAAATTAAGGAAAACCACAGCAACAAGACCAAGGATTATCACTTGGGCATTTGCCGGATTTTTGCTCCGATCAATAAATACTTTTGCACAGTAGACGAGAGCCAGTATTAAAAATGGCTCAAAAACTATGGCGTAAAAACTAAAAACTGTGCGCTTTTGAAAAAAGAACCAGGGCAGATAACCAGCGATAACTCCAAGTAAAATGAATATTAACTTGCTATCAACGTTGCGGTGGTAGATCTGCCACGCCCACAAGCCGAGGAGTACTACCAATGCAATCGTTGCGCTCCACCATAGAACTGGAGTACCGAGTGCCAAAACTTCTTGAGCACAACTCTTACTACCACAACCCTTTGGAGACTCATAAAAGAACGATGTTGGTCTTCTCATAATTAACCAACCCCAAGGGTTTGCTTGGTAGGCGTGTTTTTCAACTAGTGAAGTATGAAAATCCAACATTTGCTTGTGATAGTAAAAAAGCGAGCTAAATGGATTAGATGCATATGTGCGATCCCAGCCACGATCACTTGTAAACCAACCTATCCAGGAGGCTAAATAGATTCCGATTGGAAGTATTGCAAATTGAAGTAAGCGCATAGCAAGTGTACGTACTGAATCCCTAACTGGATTTTGTCGTACTAATCTGTACAGAGTTACCAAAGCAAATAAGAATATAAAATAAAGTGCACTCCACTTAGTTGCTAAAGCAAGACCAAAAAAAATGCTGGCATACCAAAACTGTTGTCTAAACCAAAAGTAGGCAGCAATCAAAATAAAAAAAGTAAGAAATAGATCTAGCAGTGCGGTTCGAGAGTGGACTAGAAGTAAGCCATCAAAAGCCAGAAGCGCTGCGGTAATCGCTGTCAAGAATGGTGAGTAAAAGAGTTCGTGCGCCAAACGTGCTGCGATAAGAATAATAAGCGTTCCAGCAATAGCCGCCATAATTCGCCAACCAAATTCATTGTCTCCAAAGATTTTTATACCGAGTGCTATGCACCATTTTCCAACTGGTGGATGTACAACGAACTCTGGTTTAGATCCGGCAACCTCTACGCCATATTTTAAAAAATCTCGCGCACCATCAACGTAATAAACCTCATCAAAAACAAAGCCTTTTGGATTACCTAGATTAATTACACGCAGGAAAAATGAAGCAATTGCTATGAGAACTGGTGCAATGCTTGCGATCACAGAGATAGCGTATCCGAGGGCAAATACTGAGATGATTACGCCATGGCACTCATATTGGCTGCAACTCCACTTGGTAATCCCAAGGATGCTTCTGCTCGCTTAATGGATGCAATTGCAACTGCTGATGTCATAGCTGCCGAAGATTCACGTCGCTTTCATAGATTGGCATCAGATCTTGGCGTAACTTTTGTAGGTAAAGTTATTTCTTTTTTTGATGGAAATGAAATAGAGCGAACACAGGAAATTTTGGCGTTGTTGCGAGTAGGTAAGAATGTTTTGGTCGTTAGTGATGCAGGAATGCCAACAATTAGTGATCCTGGTTTTAGATTAGCGCGGGATGCTTCTGCTGAAAATATTGTAGTTCAAGTTTTGCCAGGTCCATCTGCTGTGACAATGGCAGTTGCTTTATCTGGTTTACCAACGGATCGGTTCTCATTTGATGGCTTTGCACCTCGAACATCTGGAGCACGTAAGAAATTCTACGAATCTTTGCGATTTGATGAGCGCACGCTTGTGTTTTTTGAGGCACCGCATCGTCTTGAAGAATCACTCACAGATGCAGTTGCATCTTTTGGTCCTGATCGAAAAGCCGCAATCTGTCGTGAAATGACTAAACATTATGAACAGACAATCCGTGGAGATTTAGCCATGTTATTGCAGTGGAGTCAGAAAAATGAAGTTCTTGGAGAAATTACATTAGTAATTGCTGGAGCCGAAGTAGATGCAAAATCAGTAACGACTGATGCAATGGTTGCACGAGTTCAAGAATTTGAATCAGCTGGCATGGATCGCAAGGGTGCTATCGCTGCAGTGGCGCAAGAATTCTCACTTCCTAAGCGTTCGGTTTATGCCGCGGTTGTAGATGCTAATAAGATAGGCAAATGAGCAACGTGAGCGATAAATCCTTCTATCTCACTACGCCTATTTACTATGTCAATGATGCGCCTCATATCGGTCATGCCTACACAACTGTTGCCGGTGATGTTCTTACGCGATGGCATCGTCAACGCGGAGAATCAGTGTGGTTCTTAACTGGCACTGATGAACATGGGCAAAAAGTTATGCGTACAGCAGAACAAAATAACACTGCTCCACAGGCGTGGGTAGATCGCCTAGTTGCAGAAGCATGGAAACCTAATTGGGAAGCACTCAATATTGCAAACGATGACTTTATTCGCACAACGGAAAAGCGCCACACAGAGCGAGTGCAGAAGTTTTTACAAGGATTAAAAGATTCAGGACATATTTACTCTGGAAAATATGAAGGTCCGTATTGCGTTGGTTGTGAAGAGTTTAAATTACCGGGTGATCTCATTGAATCCAATGGCGAAAAACTCTGCCCTATTCATAGCAAACCCATTGAGCCGGTTAATGAAGAGAACTGGTTCTTCAAATTATCAGATTTTACACAACCACTTATTGATCACTATAAGAAAAACCCAGATGCATGCCAACCAGAAAGCGCAAGAAATGAGGTTCTTTCATTTCTTGAAGGTGGAGTTTCAGATCTTTCGATTTCCAGGTCCACCTTTGATTGGGGAATTCCAGTTCCGTGGGATACCAAGCAAGTTGTTTATGTTTGGTTTGATGCACTTCTAAATTACGCAACCGCAGTTGGCCTAACCGATGCCCCAGATTCCGATGGTGGCAAGAAGTTTGCACAAACGTGGCCAGCAGATGTTCACCTCGTTGGAAAAG